>CANGMZ010000017.1 GCA_947454715.1 Chitinophagaceae bacterium | reverse complement strand
TCTCACGACTCTACAACTTGTAATTCTACGCTAATCGTCAACTACACAATAACAATAGACAGCTCGTTTGTAGGAGATTCTATGATGGTGGTAGAACCATCGGGTGGCACGCTACTATACTCAGAAATCAATACTGCCGGTACAACACCGTGGGTGATAAATGTTCCGCTTATAAATCTGGTATACGACGATATGAACGTACCTGTAGGCGGGGGAACATTCACTTTCTATGGTAATTCTTTGAAAATTGTTTCAGGTCCTGATACAGTTCATTGCGACAATTTGTATCCTTTTACCGTCACTAACCCTTGTTCTTATGGCGATGTTAGTGGCATTGTCTATGCCGACAATAACAACGACTGTGTCTATAACACAGGTGACTTATTGTTAGTTCCTAATGAAGTTACCGGAACATCTTACCTGTCAAGCCCTACAGGTTCATTGCAAAACAATAACCTTTCTTGGGGTTCACCAGGTGGTTATAACATGAAACTACAACAATCGTGGATGACAAACTGCACGGTAAATCTGCAACCCTACTATAGTTTTATATTCCCTCCGCAGTCATGCGCTACTATGATCTATAATTTCACAACGCTCCCTCAGGTAAATGTAGATTTCCCGGTACAACCAACTGCTAATGTGGATGTGGAGTGTTGGGCAGGATCTACCGGCAATGCAAGACCAAACAGACCTTTTTATATGCAACCTACTGTGAGTAACATTGGTATTGACAGTATATCAGGCGTATTGACATTGGTAAAAGACAATAGAGTAGCCTACAATGCTGCGTTAAGCGCCTACCCTGCAGATATAGTACATGGTGATACACTGATGTGGAATTACTATAACCTTACTTGCCTCGCAGGTGGTGCTTACTGGAATTACTTTATGTCCAGTATTCACCTCACTCCCGATAGCTCAGTAAACATAGGCGACACCCTTTGTTTCCATATCTACACTGGTGTGCCGGCAGCAGATGTAAACCCTGCCAACAATGACTTTATGATATGCCTGCCTGTTGTAAACTCTTACGATCCTAATATTAAGGAAGTAAGCCCAATGGGTGTGGGTGCTACAGGCGACATACCATCTACTACCCCTGAACTTACTTATACCATACATTTCCAGAATACAGGTACTGCTCCCGCTATCGATGTAAATGTAATTGACACCTTAGATGGCCATCTTGATGCCCTCAGCCTGAAAATACTAGGCACCAGTCACAATATGACACCGGAATGGGCCGCACCGGGCGTAGTGAAATTCAAATTCAGCAATATATATTTGGCAGATAGCTTTAGTAATGAACCTGCAAGTCATGGCTACGTGCGCTTTAAAGTAAAAATGCATAGCGGACTGGCTCCCGGCACACAGATAAAGAACAAGGGCTATATTTATTTTGATACCAACCCGGCAATCATTACAAATGAAGCATTGAATACAATTATTCATACTGCCGACGTGCCAACCGTAAAACAAGTAATACCGGTTAAAATATACCCTAACCCTGCTACTGACAATATATTTGTAGAAAATCTTCAGGATGGCAACATCGTTATCTCCAATGTAAATGGCGCAGTTGTTCTTGACCAGATCATCAATAACAACAAAACCGAGATCAATATCAGTTCATTGACACCGGGTATCTATATCATGAAAACAATTTGTAAAGATGGTACAACCACCAGAAAGTTTGTAAAAGAGTAAGTACAATTATAAATAACAGAATAATTTTTAGCACAAATAATGCAGACCCATCGGTCTGCATTATTTGTTTATGCTCGTATCACTCAAGACTACTAATTAGTATAGAGAAACAGTTGACCCCAATATGATAAAATCAATTACGTACAACACTATTCATTAGTATATTGCTGAAGTATGTTGTATACCTGCCACTCAGATATGTAAAAATCATCTATTCCATTAATCAAAAACGAAAACATCATCTAAAAGCAGTAATTTATTAAGTGAATATCAAGCGTTCTATACTCAGTATCTATAACCGTTTATCGGTAATACCGCAACATGTGCAAGCAGACAACTATTGGTTTTACAATATCAGTAGCCTTGCTTATGTGCTCATTATGTTGCTTCATGCAGTATGGGCATTGGTATTTTTCATTATGAAGCTCGACACAATGGTGTATCTGCAATTTGCCAGCATCAGTGTTTTTGTAGCAGCTATAACACTCAACCGAAAGGGCTACCACTTGGCAGGAATGATTATATGCCTGTTCGAGATCAATGTTCATCAATTCATAGCTGTATCTCTGTTGGGCTGGATGACCGGGTTTCAAAACTTCATTCCACTCATTGCATTAATGCCCTTTCTTAAATACAATGAAAAATGGTACACAAAAAGTTTACTCACCATCAGCTGCCTTCTGTTCTACCTTTATATAGACTTCTTTATAAAAAATGATTCCAATGCCCGTCATATAAGCGAGTCATCGCTCAATTTTTTAAATATTTCCAATGCTTTTATCTCATTTGTTCTGGTCTCACTTTGGGGTATTGTGCTCGCTTATTCCTATCAGAAAAGTGTGAATGCGCTCATCATAAAAGAACAAGAACTCAATGCTGCACAAAAGGCAACTGAACAAGCAGAGATACTACGAAAACTCGATATCAAGGAACGTGACAATGAGATATTTCAGCTACGCAATGTAGAACTCAAACAAAGTAACGATGAGATTCTTACACAAAAGCAATTGATAGAGCAACTGGTTGCAGACCAGGAACTAACAATACTGAAACGCACCGGAGAACTGGCAGAAGCCAATGCTAAACTGACAGAGGTGAACAAGAGATTATTAGAACTCATACAGTTTAACGCACATAATATTCGCGAACCCCTTACCAGAATAATGGGCGCCATGCTCGTATTCGACTTTATGACACAAGAAGAATTTAACACTGAGATATGGCCACACATGAGCAAGGCCACTAAAGACCTCGACAATGCTATAAAAGAAGTAATTGTATTGGCAGATGGTACTATTACTACAATAAAATAGTGAGACTGCACGCTAATATGCTGCTTTCAAGATTTTGATACTATTATAGTTTTTCAATAACTTTATTATATCATCTTCTTCATAAACTATTTTCTTTGTTATGAAACCTCTATCGCTATTGCTCCTTTGTATTTTTGTCTGCCTAGCATCATCAGCTCAAAGACAAGTGCCAAATTCCCCGGATCAATTCAATAATTCAATCGTTTATCGCAATAATAAAGCCATAAGAAAAAGTACATCCGTAGAACCCCGTATTATTGCACTAATAAACTATCAGAACGGTCAACTCTACGATTCAGCACACTATTATTATTCTCAAAACCGACGCTCTTATTTCAATACAGCAGCAGATAATCTGAATTTAACAGGTGTTCCAACATATCCTGAGGCAACTGCAGGCATACAGGTTGATTCTTATGTATACAAACATACAAATCTGACTTCTCAGTACCCCAGCAACAATACAGTAGTGCTCTATGATGCAAACAATTTTGCTAATACTGTAGAGATAAGAAATGACAATTATTGGGCAAAATATGTAGGACATTTTAATGGAGATGTACTGGATTACGTAGATAATTACGACACCATAAATAGCCATAATAAAAGCTTTATCCTAAAAAGTAGAAACATAAAATCATACGATGCTAATGGCAAACTCATAATTGATAGCTGTTATAATATTGCTACCGGAGCACCTATATCTAAAACTACCTATTATTATTCTGCTTCACTCGACTCCAGTATTATGCAATATTGGTCTGCGCCTTCATCCCTGCAAACTTACCGTAAGCATATATACCAATATGATGAACATTTAAATGATACCACTATTTATATTTATGCATTAGGTTATTCAAATAGTATAATGTCATTAGAGTCCATTCAACACTTAGCTTACAATTATTATAATTACCGTATAAATGGTTACTTATATAATTTTTACAACTCAGGAACAGGACAATTTACAAGTACACCACAAATTATTGAAAAAGATACATTTGCCTACTACCTCAGCAGCCCGAACCAAATTTTTGAAGGTTACATGAGATTTGATACTATAAGTCAGTCCTGGAAATATTATTGGTATTATACTTTTAACCTAAACAGTGAAGCAAATTGGTCGGACTTTAACTATTATTCTTTTGGCAACTCAAATACATTGCAATATTTTTATGAGAGCAAAATATCATACGGCAATACGGGTTTAGTAGATTCTATTAATAGGACCACCTATAGAAATAATCCACCTACAACCAAAGTTGACACCAGTTATTTTCGTTCCCTCTACTTTTATGACGATACTGGTTCGCAAGCGCATAATGGAGACTTTGATGTAGCCATATATCCCAACCCTTCCACTGGCATTTTCAACATCTCTTGGCATAGCAACCAAACAAACATTATAATGGGGGTTACTAATATTATAGGTCAATCAATTAACACATCAACACTTGTTAGTAATAACACTACTCTCAACCTAACACCTTATTCAGCAGGAACTTATATTGTTAGCTTCTTCGATAGTAATGGTCTTTTATTGCGAAGACAGAAAGTGACGAGGTATTAATCCCAACAAAAAGGCCGATCTTCTTTCGAAGACCGGCCTTTTATAAAATATAATCTTATTGACTTATGCGCCTACAGCTACACGTACAAAAGAAGTAACAGTTAAACCGGCAGCTACTGATTTCAGGTAGTCACCTACATTCTTAGAAGGATCCTTTACGAAAGCCTGTGGCAATAAAGTATTTTCCTTGAAGAATTTGTTCAACTTACCTACAGCAATTTTTTCTGCCATATCACCAGTTTTACCTTCAGCAGCAACCTGATCCAAAGCAATTGCTTTTTCACGAGCCAAAGTTTCAGGAGCAATGCTATCAGCATCAACACCAAGTGGGTTCATTGCAGCAATCTGCATAGCAACGTCCTTACCTGCAGTTACGATAGCGTCGTTAGCCACTACATTCATACCTACCAACACACCGATACGGTAGTTAGAGTGGATGTAAGGGATAACAGCAGCAGCAGTAACCTGCTCAAAACGAACTACATCAATTTTTTCACCAATTTTAGCAACTACTTCATTCAGCTTTTCGCCGATAGTAGCACCTTCCATAGGCTGAGCTTTAAGATCATCAACTGAAGTAACTTTTGAAGACAAAGCGATATCAGCTACATCGTTAGCAAACTGAATAAAGTCAGCGTTCTTAGCTACGAAGTCAGTTTCAGAGCTAAGGTTGATAAGGATACCGTAAGTGTTATCAGCAGTAGCCTTAGCTATTACCACACCTTCTTTAGCATCACGGTCGCTACGGTTAGCAGCAACTTTCTGGCCTTTCTTACGCAGATAGTCTATAGCTGCTTCGAAATCACCATTGCTTTCTGTAAGGGCTTTGCGGCAATCCATCATACCGGCACCTGTCTGTTGACGCAGCTTGTTTACTTCTGCTGCAGATATTGTTACTGTGCTCATTTTATATTGTTCTTTTATGATTTTTTTGTTTACAAATGCTTTTTGTGCCAAACTGAAACACAAGTTTTCAATTCGGTGTGCAAAAATCGCATTTTATTATTAAAGCCCCAAATGCGGGGCTTTAATGAAGTGTTATTATTTATTAATCGTTTTAATAGCCTGATAACTAATTATTTCAGCAATCAAAAACGAGGTTTTGCTTAGCGTTTTGCTGGAGCTGGACGGCTTCCGCCACCACCAGGACCACGACCTGCACCACCCGGACGACCAGCGCCACCGCCTGGACCACGACCAGGACCACCTTGTCCACGGCCGGCACCAGCGCCAGTACCACCACCTGCAGATGCACCGCGACCACGACCACGACCGCCACGACGACCACCTTCGTTATCTTCTTCAGTGATCTCCATGCCACGAGTTCTTTCGTTCATGTCATCAGCATTCTCATCTTCGCTATCCTTAGTCAAAGCTCTTTCCTGAAGACCTTCCATGATAGCAGCAGTGAGGTAGTTAGTGATGATAGAGATAGATTTTGTAGCATCATCGTTAGATGGGATAGCAAAATCAACCTTAGTAGGATCGCTATTAGTATCCACCATAGCAAGGGTAGTGATACCCAAACGCTTAGCTTCTGCCAAAGCAATATGTTCGTGACTTATGTCAACTATGAACAAAGCAGCAGGAGTACGGCCCATTTGGCTGATACCACCCAATACTTTTTCCATTTTTTCCTTACTGCGGGTAAGTGTCAAACGCTCTTTCTTAGTAACGCTATCCATAGTACCATCAGCAAGCATTTTTTCTATGCTCAACATCTTCTTTACACTCTTACGAATGGTCTGGAAGTTAGTAAGCATACCACCTAACCAACGCTCAGTAACGAAAGGCATATTTACCTTCGCTGCAGCTTCGGCTACGATTTCTTTAGATTGCTTCTTAGTAGCAACGAACATGATTTTCTTACCGCTCTTTGCGATAGATTTCATAGCTGCAGCTGCTTCTTCAAGGCCTTCAATTGTTTTGTTAAGATCTATGATGTGAATGCCATTCTTTTCAGCAAAGATGTAAGGCAACATCTTAGGATTCCATTTCTTCTTCAGGTGACCGAAGTGAACGCCCGCTTCGAGCAACTGTTGGTGCAATGTTTTATTATCTTCCATTTGAATAATTTCTTGATTGTAAAAAATAAAATTTGGTAGAGGCGTAGCAAACAACGCCCCCGCATCCGATTAACGTTTAGAGAACTGGAAGCTACGACGTGCTTTAGCCTTACCGAATTTCTTACGTTCTACTGAGCGGCTATCGCGGGTTAACAAGCTTAATTTCTTCAACATCGGGCGGTATTCAGGGTTAACCTCGCACAATACGCGGGAGATACCCATCTTTATCGCTTCTGCCTGTCCCTTAGGACCACCACCTTGTACATTTATTACTATGTCGAAAGAATCCATTCCTTCGATAGTCTTCAAAGGAAGTTCAACCTGATTCTGCAGGTACATAATAGGGAAGTAATTCTTATAGTCTTTGCTATTTACCGTGATAGTGCCGGTACCTTTGCTCAGATAAACACGAGCAACTGCTTCTTTACGACGGCCAACGGCATTTTTTTGTTTTTCCATTTTATTTAGGAATGGTTTTATTTTTTCTTCTGAATTTATTTTATGTCTTTCGTTCTCAGTACACTACAGTAACTACCGTAATTATTTCATTTCCTGAGGATTCTGTGCTTTATGCGGATGCTCAGCACCTTCATAAACGAACAATTTCTTGTACATCGCACGGCCTAAACGATTCTTTGGCAGCATACCTTTTACAGCGCGCTCAATCATAAGGTTTGGGCGACGGCTGATCATTTCCTTTGCAGTTTCAATCTTCTGACCACCTGGGTACATAGAATACGTCTGGTATTCTTTGTCTTCCAACTTATTACCTGTAAGCTTTACCTTCGCTGAGTTGATAACAATCACATAATCTCCGCAATCAAAGTGAGGAGTATAGTATGCCTTGTTCTTTCCACGAAGTGTTGAAGCTATCTTTGATGTCATACGTCCAAGTGTCTGGTTCGTAGCATCAACAACATGCCAATCACGTTTTACGATCTTCTCGTT
This sequence comes from Chitinophagaceae bacterium, assembly GCA_947454715.1. GTDB lineage: Bacteria > Bacteroidota > Bacteroidia > Chitinophagales > Chitinophagaceae > Flavipsychrobacter. The sequence goes on along the minus strand of CANGMZ010000017.1, from coordinate 32,310 downwards.
TGCGGACTGTGTTTTAAAACTTAAGTGTCTCATTGTTCTTAATGTGTATTTTACTTTATTCTTGATTCTACCCCACAACTTTCATTGCGAAGCAGTTAAAACTTAGGATTGCAAAGGTAATTTCGACAAACGATTGCACCAAATATTTTATTAAGATTTTTTAACGCATCGCCATAACTAATTGATTATCAATAATATTTTTCTCAAAAAACTTTCAACACTTTGCTTTTTCTCCAGTTTTCGACACTTTTTGCTGCAACTTTATGGATGTATAAACTACCTCTACTACTTATAATTTTGACTTATCAGCTAATTTGCAGAGATTTACAATAGAAATATATCTATTAAATATACCCTCATAAGCTTAAAACACACAAACAATGAAATACGCTCTGATACCACTATTTGCAGCCTTAGCATTTGCCAACCAAGCAGGTGCTCAGGGAAAAAGCAAAGGAAAAGCAACTCCCACTGCGACATCAACAGTTCCTGCTATGGTAGCACCTGCACCTGCAGGACCTATTAATATGAAGGAAATAGAGGGCAAATGGAAGGTGGAACGTGTAGATATTGACACTAAACCTGTTGAGGGCGAAGCCAGTAAAACGTCTGAAGCGGGTTCAGATGAAGATTTTTTTGACTTCACAAAGGGTACGCTTACCAGCTATCTCACAGGTGCTTCGCAATCAGTAGTCTATTCGGTATCAGGTCATTATATAATATCTCGCAGCGAAGGCATTACCGACAGCTTGTTGGTAACCGGCCTCAACAAAACGCAGTGTATCATGCACCGTAAAGAATCTACCGACGAAGGAGTAACCAACACAACCATCGTTTTGAAAAGATAACCTTTCATATAAATACTTTATAAAATTTACCCATACAATACAAAATATTGTATGGGTAAATTGTTTTAAGCATCAATCCTTATGTTCGTATTTACAGTAACAAGTAGATTGTAACTTTTTTGCCCTGTAGTCATTACCCTTGTAAGGCTGCGTCCCATTGCACCAAATTTCCACCCACAAAGAGCATAACGCCTGATTATATGCCGAATAGAATTATTTTTGTTTCTATGAGCATATCCAAACTTTCAGCCTTTCTTATATCTTGCCTGTTATTTATTTCCACAATTGTGTCTGCTACTCCTAAAAAAGAGCATGCCGATGCAGCTAAAAAACACTGGATTGACAGCGTATACAATGCACTGAATGAAGAGGAAAAAATTGGTCAGCTGTTTATGGTTGCTGCCTATTCAGGTGGTAAAAACCTGAACGAAGAAGCGGTAACCAAAATGATCAATGCCCATCAAATAGGCGGACTCATCTTTATGCAAGGTGGCCCTATCAGGCAAGCCTTGATGACCAACCGCTACCAAAAAATAGCACAAGTGCCTTTGTTATTATCAATGGATGCCGAATGGGGATTGGGAATGCGTCTGGACAGTGTTCGTAATTTTCCTCGACAAATGATGTTGGGTGCCACTCGTGATACTGCTTTGGTTTATAGAATGGGTGTTGCTATTGCCTCACAATGTCGCAGAATGGGTATTCACATAGATTTTGCTCCTGATGTAGATGTGAATAATAATGCAGCTAACCCGGTAATCAATTCCCGCTCATTTGGCGAGAATAAATATTGGGTAGCAATGCTTGCAAAAGCATTTATGCGCGGATTGCAAAAGGGCGGAATCATTGCCTGCGCCAAGCACTTCCCCGGTCACGGCGATACAAATACCGATTCTCATAAAGACCTTCCACTCATTCCTAAAAGCCTTGCCCAACTAGACACATTGGAACTTTATCCATTCAGACAGATGATAGCTGCAGGTGTAAAAAGCATTATGGTAGCTCATCTTGAGGTGCCTTCTTTAGACACAGCACTTCACGTCCCTACGTCCCTTTCTAAAAACACAGTGACGGGTTTGCTCAAAGACAAACTAGGTTATAATGGGCTTATTGTCACTGACGGGCTTGCTATGCAAGGAGTAACAAAATATTTTTCAGGTGGCGAAGCGGAATTACGTGCATTTGCTGCAGGCAACGATATATTGTTGTTCTCACAAGATGTTGCTGCTTCTATCACCAAAATCAAACATGCTATAGACACCGGTGATATACCTATGGTGGCATTAGAAGCCAGTGTAAAGAAAATATTGGCAGCAAAATATGATGCAGGACTCAACAACTGGAAAGAAATTGACACAACGAATATTACTAAAGATCTGAATGCTGCTATAGATGAAATCAGAACCATGACCGCTAAAGAAGCCGTGACACTGATAAAAGACGACAATCAGATTATGAACAAACTCAATGACAACATGAGCGTTGGTTATGTAGGTATCAATGCCAATAATACCACTCCGTTGTTTGAAGGACTAAAAGATAAGTATACCGGAATCAAGGCGCAGTGGCTACCTAAGGGTAGCAATCAGACAGACGGACAGCAGATATTAAATAAAATCGCTGATTTCGATGCCGTAATTGTGGCAATTCACAGTATCAATTTTACACCGGGCAACAATTATGGACTCAATGATGATGCATTATCTTTCATACAACAAGCCGCGTGTAAAAGCAATGTAATGGTTGTACTGATGGGCAATGCTTATGCAACACAATACTTCTGTGGCGCACCGTCTGTGATGGTCACTTACGAAGACGATAGCCTCACCGAATTAGTGACCGCTGATATACTCTCCAAGAAACTCAAAGCAAAAGGAAAACTACCTGTAACTGCTTGTGTAGATGGTAAGAGTATTTGCCCAGCTCCAATGCCAACGAAAAAAACTGAATTGGTAAAGGAGACACCTAAAGACCTTGTAAAAACACTATACCCTGTTGATGCCGGAGTGGTTGATGCAACTGCGCTCGACAAACTCGACTTGTTTATTCAGCGTTGTATAGTAGATGGCGCGTTCCCAGGCTGCCGGATACTTGCCGCAAAAGATGGCAAAGTGTTTTTCGACAAGGCTTTTGGCAAGTTCATGTATGACAATGAGTATCCCGTAGATACCAATACCTTATATGATATGGCATCCTGCACTAAGGTATTGGCTACCAATATTTCTATAATGAAACTCTATGAAGAAGGTAAGTTAGATTTAGATAAAACGCTAGGCGACTACCTGCCAATGACTAAGGGCACAAATAAAGCAGATCTTAAAATAAGAGACATATTGCTCCATCAGGCAGGGCTTAAAAGTTGGATACCTTTCTATAAAGAAACGCTCAATGATAAGGGAAAACCTAAAAAGGCTTTATACCGCAAAAAAAGCAACGATGAATACAGCACAGAAGTCGCACTCAACCTGTTTTTACGCAATGATTATAAGGATACAATCTGGAGCCGCATTCTCAATAGCTCCTTAGACAATAAGGGTAAAAGCGTTTATAGCGATCTTGACTTCATTTTCCTGGCTGCCATTGTAGAGCAGGTATCTGGTAAGCGCATAGACCAATATGCCGACGAACATTTTTACAAACCTCTGGGACTAACACACACACTTTATATGCCCCTGAGCCACTACAGCCTATTGCAGATAGCACCTACAGAAATGGATTTCAATTTCAGAAATGAGTTGATACATGGTTATGTACATGACCCCGCAGCCGCTATGATGGGTGGCGTTGCTGGTCATGCCGGCTTATTCTCCACAGCTCACGATGTTGCTGTCATATTCCAGATGTTGCTCAACAAAGGCACTTATGGTGGTAAACGTTATTTCAAGGCTACAACCGTAGAACAATTTACCGCGTATAACAGCACACTCAATCATCGCGGTTTAGGCTTTGATAAACCCGCTACCGATGCTGAAGATGGCGGACCTGCAGGTAGCCGAACAAGTGCGCAAGCTTTTGGACATCAAGGCTTTACGGGAACTTGTGTTTGGGCAGACCCCGCAACCGGTATCGTTTTTGTTTTCCTAAGCAACAGGGTTTACCCTTCCGCCGAAAACACAAAAATCAATAAACTGAATGTGCGGACACTAACTCAGGATTATATCTATGAGGCACTGGGCATACCGGTAAACCACAGCAGAGAGCAGATATACAAGACACAGACCGGCAGTAAAAAATGATGATTTTACTATTTTAATCTCACATTAACTTTTACAATTTAACCTTTGCCCATTATCCCTGTCTAACAAAACTCGGGGTATTACAGGTTAATAAACAAGACTAATTGAAAGTAATAGGGTTATACATATTTACTGCAATGCTATTTTGCTCGCTAGCTGCCAAAGCACAAAGCGAGCAAAAAGAAATGTCTGTAAAACAAGAAGATCTTGTAGACCTGATTACTGCATATACCCATAGACACCAAAACAAACCTATTGACAGTAACAAACGGAAACACAAAGTAGCGGTTTCTTTAGTGCCCGCAGCCGGCTATACGTTGCAAACAGGTTTCGCTGGTCTACTCAATGGGAATGCTGCATTTCAGGCAAATGATAGCGCCAACACATCCACTATCAACGCAAGTTTCACCTATACTGTACGCAACCAGATCATAGCTCCAATTGTTACCAACATCTGGACAAAAAACAATAAATACAATATATCAGGAGACTGGCGTTACATTAAGTTTCCATCATACACTTATGGAATTGGCGGTTATACAAGTCTTGAAAATGGCTACCTCATCGATTATTCGGCTATAAGAATTCACGAAACCATCATGCGTCATGTAACCAACAATATGTATGTGGGGGTGGGCTATGGCATAGATTATTTCTGGGGTGTAAAAGAGCTGAACCCACCCACTGGTATAATCACTGATTTTCAGAAATATGGGCTTAAAAGCACCGAATTCGCATCTGGCATTACCTTAAATTTTTTGTACGACAGCCGCAAAAACTCCATTAATCCCGAAGGGGGGAGTTTTGCAAATATTATCTACCGGCCCAACCTTGCCGTGTTTGGCAATGAAGCTACCTGGCGCTCACTGGTGCTCGATTTAAGAAAGTTCATTCCTCTGTCAAAAAACGCTGAAAATGTGCTGGCGCTGTGGAGTTATGAATGGTTTACAGTTAGCGGCACACCACCATATCTTATGCTACCCAATACCGGAAATGACCCCTACAGCAATACCGGCCGTGGCTATATACAAGGCAGATACCGGGGGGCAAACATGGCATATATAGAAGGAGAATATAGATTTTCCTTATCCCGGAACGGCTTAATAGGTGGCGTAATATTTGCCAATGCAGAGTCCTTCACCGAATTGAAATCTAATAAATTTGAAACCATTGCACCCGGCTGGGGAGGAGGCATAAGGGTAAAACTAAATAAGTACTCCAGTACCAATATTGCTGTAGACTATGGTTTTGGGCTTGGTGGTTCTCAGGGTTTATTTGTGAACCTCGGAGAGGTTTTCTAATCTAAATCACCGCCACTCACCTTATTATTATTCGCATATCTAATTGTATTGAAACAAACTATTTCTCTATAAAAGTGAATACGTAATTGATGCGTAACTTGCATACAGCATGAGCACGAATACGGTAAAGAACGTTTCAGAACAAGACAACATAGAGGTATTGGGGGCAAGAGTCCACAACCTTAAAAATATAGATGTAAGCATTCCGAAAAACAAGCTGGTAGTAATTACCGGCATCAGTGGCAGTGGCAAATCGTCATTGGCATTTGATACTATATTTGCAGAGGGACAGCGCAGGTACATGGAAAGCTTTGCTGCTTATGCACGCCAGTTTATGGGCGACCTCGAACGCCCGGATGTAGATAAAATTTCCGGACTTTCTCCCGTCATCTCAATAGAACAAAAGACAACCAATCGTAACCCTCGAAGCACAGTAGGCACTGTAACAGAGGTCTATGACTTTATGCGTCTCTTGTTTGCTCGCGTAGCTGATGCCTATTCTTACAATACAGGTAAGAAAATGACCAAATTCAGTGAGGAAGAAATCATTACCCACATTCAGGAGAATTTCAAAGGCAAAAAGATAATGTTGCTGGCACCTATTGTTCGCGGTCGTAAAGGACACTACAGGGAGCTATTTGAGCAGCTAAGAAAACAAGGGTACCTGAAGGTGCGCATTGATGGTGAAGTGACCGACCTCAAAGAACGCATGCAACTGGACCGTTACAAAATTCATGACATAGAACTGGTTATCGACCGATTACTTGTAGGTCCTGATGCAAATGCCAGGATGAGCGAAAGTGTGCAAAAAAGCTTGCAAGTGGGCAAAGACCTCATGTTTGTTGCAGAGATAGATACTAACCATATAGCACAATATAGCCGTTCTTTGATGTGTGCTGATACAGGCATCAGCTACGAAGAACCATCACCAAATACTTTCTCGTTTAATAGCCCTTATGGTGCGTGCCCAAAGTGTAAAGGACTAGGGAATGTATATCAGGTAAATATGGAAGAAGTGATGCCGGACATGAACAAGAGCATCAACGATGGCGGCATAGCCCCATTAGGCGAGGAACGCGATGCTTGGTCATTCAGAATGGTAAATATTCTGGCTAAGAAGAATAAAATATCATTGACTACTCCGCTCAAAAACCTTTCTGAAAAACACCTGAATATACTACTCTATGGCAATGAAGAAGGGCAAATCACTTACGTAAATGATGGTGAAGATGGACCAAAAGAAGAGATAACAGAACATAATTACGAAGGTATCATTAACATGGTGCTGAGGTGGTTTAGCGAAACCAGTTCAGAGAGCATTCGCAGTTGGGCAGAAGCCTTTATGGAACTAAACACATGTCCTGAGTGCAATGGCGCAAGACTAAGAAAGGAAAGCCTCTATTTCAAGATTGATGAAAAGAACATCTCTGAACTCTGCAACCTCTCTTTAAAAGGATTGATGGAGTGGTTCACAAATGTGGAGGACCGTATCAGCAAGAAGCAAAATGCTATAGCAAAGGATATCCTTAAAGAGATTCGTGACAGGCTCTTGTTCCTGCTGGAAGTAGGTTTACATTATCTCACACTCGACAGGCCTACCCGCACCCTGAGTGGTGGTGAGTCGCAACGAATACGTTTAGCAACCCAAATAGGGTCTCAACTTACAGGTATCACCTACATACTCGATGAACCGAGCATAGGCCTGCATCAGCGAGACAATATGCGCCTCATCAATGCGCTCAAAAGCCTTCGAGACAGTGGCAACTCCGTGCTCGTAGTCGAGCACGATAAAGACATTATGTTAGCTAGCGATCATCTTATTGATATTGGCCCCGCCGCTGGCTTTCATGGCGGCCGTGTAGTGAGTGCAGGCACTCCCGATGAGATGCTGAAAATGAAAACCATAACCGCTGGCTACCTCAACAACACCTTAAAAATAGAAGTACCTCAGGAACGCAAAAAAGGTAATGGCAAAACACTTGCCCTTACCGGAGCTACAGGGAATAATCTGAAAAATGTTTCTATAAAACTACCATTAGGTGCATTCATTTGCGTGAGTGGAGTAAGTGGTAGTGGCAAGAGTACATTAATCAATGAAACCCTTTATCCTATCTTAGCAAAACACTGCTACCCGAATTTCAAGCAGGTACCGATGCCTTATAAAAAGATAGAGGGGCTGGAGCATATTGATAAAGTAATAGAAATAGACCAAAGCCCCATAGGTCGCACCCCACGTAGCAACCCGGCTACTTACTGCGGTTTTTTCAACGATGTAAGACAACTGTTTGCACAAGTACCGGAAGCCAAAATTCGAGGCTACAATGCCGGAAGATTCTCTTTCAATGTGAAAGGTGGCCGTTGCGAAGAGTGCAAGGGTGGCGGTATGCGGGTGATAGAAATGAACTTTTTGCCAGACGTTTATGTGCCATGTGAAAAATGTAATGGTCGCAGGTATAATCGCGAAACCTTGGAAATAAGATACAAAGGCAAGTCTATCAGCGATGTACTGAATATGACTGTAGACGATGCAGTAGAATTCTTCACCAATGTCCACTTCCTTCACAGACGCGTAAAAACACTGCAAGATGTAGGCTTAGGTTATGTAACCATAGGGCAAAGTGCAACTACACTGAGTGGCGGAGAAGCACAACGTGTAAAACTAGCTACAGAACTATCTAAAAAAGACACCGGACAAACCATATACATTCTCGATGAACCAACTACCGGATTGCACTTTGAAGACATCAAACATCTGCTTTCTGTGCTAAACAGGCTGGTAGACAGAGGCAACACCGTATTGGTTATTGAGCACAATATGGACGTTATAAAAGTGGCTGACTATGTACTTGATATGGGTCCTGAAGGCGGCGCAGGCGGCGGTAAAGTAGTTGCCGCTGGAACACCGGAAGATATTATAAAAGTGAAGGAAAGTCACACAGGTATATTTTTGAAAGAAGAACTGCGACTCGGCAAACTGTAGTGATACAAGATTTTTTAAGTAAATCCCCTTATTACATAGTAAGGGGATTTCTCATTTACTGAATTTATCAAAACTCACTACTTAATGTCCGATGTTCGCAATTGCTTCCTCTTTAACAAAAGTATTACCTTAGCACTCTAAGTAATCCTTATGTCTATGTCGTATCATTATAATAACAAACTATCCAAATACGCGTGCATAATCGGCATATTCATAATGGCATTTACCTCTTTTGTTTACTATCCACGGTGGAACAAAGTAGGCAGTGAGGCAATGCTTACATGGGATGTTTCAGGTTACTATTGGTATCTTCCATCTGTCTTTATTTACAATGACTTAAAACATCAGGGCTTTAAGGACAGTCTTCTAGCCAAGTATCAAACACCTAATGATTTCCAACAAGGTGTATTACAACCCAATGGCAATTATGTGCTTAAATACTCATCTGGAATGGCATTAATGTACCTGCCTTTTTTTACCGCAGGTCACATAGCAGCCAAAATTTGTGGATACCCCCAAGATGGGTTTTCAACTCCATATCAATTGGCATTACAATTAGGCGGTTTTTTGATTTCGATTGTTGGTATTTGGTACCTGCGTAAATTGATGTTGCGCTTTTATGAAGATAAAGTTGTTGCCATACTGCTGCTCGTACTTATTCTAGGCACTAACTATCTAAATAGTGGTGTTATAGACGACTGCATGTCGCACAACTGGTTGTTCACAATCTATGTATTTCTGCTACTGAACACCATACATTTCTACGATACTTTCAAAACTAAGTATGCAATAAGAATAGGTTTACTCATTGGTATTGCCACCCTTACTCGCCCAACAGAAGTAATATCTTGCCTCATACCCTTACTATGGGGAATGGAAAATATTTCCTTTCGTCAAATTAGAGAACGGGCTCTTTTACTGATTCACAATTTTCGTCTGTTCCTGCTTGCAGTAGCTTGTGCAACTGCAATAATATCCATACAATTTATTTACTGGAAATACGCCTCAGGGCATTGGATTGTCTATAGTTACCAAGATCAACATTTATATTTCAGATCACCCAATATCATTAACTATACCTTCAGCTACCGTACCGGTTGGCTAAGATATTGCCCCACGATGCTTTTCTCTTTTGTAGGTCTTATTCCTTTTTTTATAAAGGGGAAAAATAAAGTGGCTGTAACTACGTTCTTCTTAGTAAACTATTATATTGTCTGCGCCTGGAGTATCTGGTGGTTCGGCGGTAGGGCCATGATCCAAAGCTACCCGGTGCTCATGTTCCCAATGGCATCACTCATTGCCTTCATACTTAACAGAAAATGGCTGATTGCAACAGCAATTCCTATCCTATTGGCATGTATATATTTGAACATCTGGTACACACATCAGTGTCATTATGGAGGACTTTACCATACCGATAATATGACCAAAGACTATTATAATAGAGTGATAGGACGCTGGTCAGTTCCACCTGGCACAATCGCATTACTTGATCAAACAGAACTCTATGAAGGAACACCTCGAAATGTTCAAACAATCTGGCAAAATGATTTTGAATTAGACTCATTACAAACCAGCAAGCTGAGCCCTATAACCGGTAAAAAATCATTAGAACTTAACGGAACAACTAAAGAAGTCATAGAATTCAAATTTCCTTACAAATCAGACAATGCGCAATGGCTTAGATTTAGTGCAGACTTCAAATGCGGAAACAGAGAATTTTATGTTTGGAAAATGGCGCAGATTGTAGGTAGACTATATAAAAACGGAGTTAAGCAAAAAGAAAACATGTTTCGCATTTACAGATTCCTTAATGACAATGAAACCAAGAACCTCTCACTCGACATGAACATTACCAATCAACAATTTGACAGTGTGAGCATCGGCTTTTGGAATGGATACAGCGAGCTTCCATTAATAATCGACAACATTAAAGTAGTATCATTTGATGAACAATAAAAATGCGCTTCAAAATCAAAACTACCTTAAATCAAAAATGAAAATGTTGTCTTTATACTTGCCAATCAACTTTTTGGTATAAGGAACATACAATGGCTTATGAAGATAAGCGGTGTCATTAATGATCAAATATTTTGCGCCTTTTTTTGCAAACAAACTAACATTATAGTTATTATCGTTAAACGACTCAGTATATCCGGGATTATTATACGCAGCTAACGTTATATTAGGGCTAGGGTCTGGTGCAGAAACAATAATATCAGTTTGTTTAATTCCCAATTTCCTTAAAACAGGCTCCACTTCATAGATATCGGGATTAACGTAAGTGTACATATCTTGCGTATACCTATCATGTTGGATATTTCTGTTTTGCCTTATTGCTATAGCTGCAAGACCTATTAGAACCACACCTAATCCTAAACTCATTTTAGCTGGTATTTTTGGCAATACTTTTGAACTGTACCATTCCACAACAGTGATGATTATGAATACAGCAGGCATCACATTGAGCAGCTGATAATAATCGTGGTCTGAAAAAGCGGTAAACCATAACACGTCGTATGCCAGCGCACCCAAAATCAAAAACAACGTATACAGCCTGAGGAAAGGATTTAAGGCTTTCCATCTAATTACATATAACAACAAACACAAACCTAAAAAGTATAGAATTATCTTTTGATGATATACTACACTCCAAAATCCGAATATCCTTTCATTGAACACATACTCAATATCATGCTGTATCATCATCCAAATAGGATAGATTGATAATAAATTCTGATGATTATTATTTTGATCATTATACCATTTTACATAAGTATACCAACCATAAATAACTCCACTAATCATTACAGAACAAATCAGCAATTGCAAAAGTTGCTTCTTCGTAAATTGATGTTTGAGAAATTTAATACTAAATACCGCCAGATAAGCTACCCAAATAAGCCCTCCATCCGTTGGCTTTAGCAAAGTAGCCAAGGAAAAAAAGAGTGTACCAATGATTAAATGCTTATTAGATGAAGTACGCTCATACATTAGCCAATAATATAAGCCCGCAAATGAAAAACTAATAGCAGGAACATTTGGCAGAAAGTTAAGCGCATAATAGTAATAGAAAGGAGATGTGGCCAACAGAATTATCGGGAAAATTTGCAGCAAAGATCTCTTCATCCATAAGCCAATACATTGATACAAATAAAATATTCCAAGCAGATAACAAAGGAAATTCAACCCTCTCAAAATGCCGTAATGAACCCCAAAAAAATGAAATAAATTACCACCTATGTAATAAATTATAGGAAACTCACTGGCTACTTTCCCATCAACACCTGCAAGATTATATGTAGATGGGGAAAATAAACCTGAACCTTTTTCGTAGTACGTTTTAGCATAAGACACGCAATCGCTTTGCCTCCATTGATGTATTGATCGCGGTGGATAATTGATAATGTGAATACCATCGGCAACAACAAATGTTATTGCCACCAACAAGAACAATAATATAACAGGGTTTTTATTTGCCCATTTAAGCATATCGTTTCATATTAATTGAGTCATTAAGCAATTCAGTAATTGAGCCATTTTTTACTTTATCTCCTGACACAACTCTATTAGCACCCCATTAGTACTCTTTGGGTGCAAGAAGCAAACCATCTTGTTATCTGCACCTTTGAACGGCTCTTTGTGAATCAGTTCAAAGTCTAATGCCTGAAGTCGTTTCATCTCTGCTTCTATATTCTCTACTTCAAAAGCTATATGATGAATACCTTCTCCCTTTTTTGCAATGAACTTTGCAATAGTGCTGTTTTCGTTCGATGCACATACAAGTTCTATCTTGGAATCGCCGGTCTGGAAAAACGCAGTTTCTACGCCTTCACTTGCAACTGCCTCTGTTTTATAGCATGGCGTATTTAATAATTGCTCAAATAACGGAATCGATATGCTCAGATCCTTTACGGCTATGCCTAAGTGTTCAATTTTCGACATTGTTGTATAGTTTTTATAAATAGGTTCATTTATAGCTGCAATTTAATATGCGTCATTAAACTTGCATAATCTACGTACTTTTGTATTTAAATATATTTGAGATACTACGACCATGGAATTGAAATTACCAATATATCTGGACAATAACGCTACCACTCCGATGGACCCACGCGTTCTGGAGGCAATGTTACCTTATTTTGTTGAAAAATTCGGTAATGCAGCCAGCAGAAACCACTCATTTGGTTGGGTTGCTGAAGAAGCGGTAGATTATGCACGTGAGCAAGTTGCTAAATTAATAGGTGCTGACGCAAAAGAAATCATCTTTACTTCAGGTGCTACTGAGGCAAATAACCTTGCATTGAAGGGTGTTTTTGAAATGTATGCCTCAAAAGGCAATCACATCATCACTTGTACTACCGAACATAAAGCAGTGTTAGATGCTTGCAAGCACATTGAAAAAATGGGCGGACAGGTGACTTATCTGGAAGTTAAACACGATGGTCTTATTGACCTAGAAGAGCTGGAAAAAGCAATCACTGATAAAACCATACTCATTTCTATTATGTATGGTAACAACGAAATAGGTGTAATACAGCCTATTCGCGAAATCAGTGCCATTGCACGAAAACATGGCGTATTGTTCTTTACAGATGGCACACAGGCAGTAGGTAAAGTACCTGTTGATGTGTTGGCAGATGGTATTGACCTTATGGCTTTCAGCGGTCACAAAATGTACGGACCTAAGGGTGTTGGTGCTTTGTATGTGCGTCGCAAGAACCCACGTGTAAAAGTAACTGCCCAGATGGACGGTGGCGGTCACGAGCGCGGTATGCGCAGTGGCACACTCAACGTACCGGGTATTGTTGGCTTAGGTAAGGCTTGCGAACTGTGCATGAACGAAATGGAGGAAGAGGCAAAACGCCTGAGCACTATGCGCGACAGACTGGAAAACGCACTTATGCAGGTGGAAGAGGCTTATGTAAATGGTAACCGCGAACACCGCCTACCACATACTACAAATATATCTTTCAAATACGTAGAGGGTGAAGGTTTGATGATGGGCTTTAATAAGAACATAGCTCTATCTAGCGGCTCTGCTTGTACATCTGCATCTTTGGAACCATCTTACGTACTGAAAGCACTCGGACTGGGCGATGATCTTGCACACAGTTCACTGCGTTTCGGTCTGGGCCGTTTCACAACCGATGAACAAATTGACTTTACCATAGAAGCCATCACAAGTAGCGTATTGAAACTTCGTGAGATGAGCCCACTTTGGGAAATGTATAAAGAAGGTGTGGATATAGACGCTATTGAGTGGGCACACCACTAATATTGTGTAGTTGACAAGTGAAATAAATAATAGTAACCTTGTGCGAGTAACGAACAGAAATTCAACGCTCACACATTCAAAAATAAAATATCATGGCATATTCAGATAAAGTAATCGATCATTATACCAACCCTAAAAACGTTGGAACTTTAGATAAAGCAAAAACAAATGTAGGTACAGGTCTTGTAGGTGCACCTGAGTGCGGCGACGTAATGCGCCTGCAGATAGAAGTAGATGAGGCTAGTGGCTTGATCAGCGATGCAAAGTTCAAAACTTTCGGTTGCGGTTCGGCTATTGCATCTTCATCTTTGGCAACAGAATGGTTGAAAGGCAAAACTGTTGATCAGGCATTGGCTATCGATAATATGGATATCGTTGAAGAATTGAATTTACCTCCGGTAAAAATACATTGCTCTGTATTGGCCGAAGATGCAATCAAAGCTGCAATCAATGACTACCGTGTGAAAAACGGCTTGGCAGCACTTACAGAAACAGCAGCACATTAATCAAACAACATAACAGGTATAACAGCTACCAACAGATTGTAAACATATTTACAATCTGTTGTGTTCCGCTGACGAATAAAAAACCGTACGATCTCATATACCGTAAACGAACTTACGCAATATGACTTACGACCTACGATTAGAAAGATGATTTACGTTAGTGATAAAGCAAAAGAAAAAGTTGAGCAGCTTAAACGCGATGCGGATTTAGGCGATGACTATTTTCTGCGTGTGAGCGTGGTAGGTGGCGGATGTTCCGGCTTATCTTACAAACTGGATTTCGATAATGAATCGCAACCTAAAGATCAAACATTTGAAGATCAGGGAGTAAAGTTGGTCACGGATTTGAAAAGTTTTTTATATCTCTGCGACACTACTCTCGATTTTTCCGATGGGCTCAATGGCAAGGGCTTCCACTTCAGTAACCCCAACGCCAGCAGAAGCTGTGGTTGTGGTGAAAGTTTTGCAGTTTAACCCCTTATTTATAATTATCTAAAAGGCATTGAAGGAATCTTCAATGCCTTTTTTCTTTATGGTTAAGCATATAAGCAATAAAAAGAATAATTTTGACGTTTATAAAAGGTTACACTTGCAACAAGTATAACTTAGTAACTGTTGACCTGATTTTGAGTACACAAGATATGCGTAAAGTATTTGGTATAGTTTTCCTCATGACCTTTTTGCTGAATAGCAGCAAGATGAATGCGCAGTCATATTTTACTGCCAATGAACTCGGCGTATCAATTGGTGCCAGCCAATATTTTGGTGACCTTAATGAACATTATGGTTTTCAGACAGTAGCTCCTGCTTATGGCCTTTATGCCCGCAGGCGCATGAACTCTTATATTGCACTTAAACTAAGCGGTAACTACACAGTTGTAGGCTACGACGACAAGTACAACACTATCCCTTTTGAAGTAGCCCGTAATCTGAATTTTAAAAGCAAAGTAATAGAGCTATCGCTTCAGGCAGAATTCAATTTTTTCAGATTTATTACCGGAGATCGAAGCTTTCGTTTCACACCATACCTTACAGGTGGCATCGGCGGGTTCTACTACAACCCATACACAACCTACAATGGCAGAACCTACGACCTTCGCCCACTGGGCACGGAAGGTCAGAACGCAGGATATAGCAATAGAAAATACAGCAATTTTGCAGTATGCTTCCCTATTGGTGCAGGTGTAAAATACTGGCTGAGACCTGGTGTTAATCTTTCCTTCGAAATTGCAGACAGAGTAACCCTCACCGACTATCTCGATGATGTAAGCAGTACTTATGTAGGCTCAGATTTGTTCCCACGGAATACAATAGCGAACCCTGCAAAAGCACTCCAAGACCGCAGCGTGGAAATACCAGGTAATACCACATTAGGTCGTGCAGGCAAACAACGTGGTAATGCCAGCAGCAGCGATCAATACCTCATGGCTGTGTTCAGCATCTCTTTCAACTTCACAACCTACAAATGCCCTGCATTTATGAGCAGGGAGCTGATTAAGAGTTATTAATCAGATTTCACAGCTACCATTTTAGATCTGTTACGGGTCTAAAATCCGCATTGTAAGATGAAATCAAACCCCTCTTAAACATAACAGGTCCACCAACCATACAAACGTTCACTTTTCCATTCATCAAACAATTAGATTTTGTTTAGCAACTTCTATATTATCTACTAACCAGTTTTAATACAGAAAGCTTGCTGTAACGCCAATGCATCACAACGAAGTACTGATAGTCAGAAATATATCTCATTAGGAAAATTATACAGCAAAAGACAACACCTTAAGAAAACACAGCAGAGTAAAGTCGAAATGCCGTATCAATTTTTTGCAATACAAATATCCCAAAAACAAAAATGTCCCGCTTTACAGCGGGACATTTTTTATAATAACAACTCGAAAAAAGCATTATGCTAATTTCTTCAATTCTTCAATACGTGCTTCAGCATCTGACTCAACTTTCAGAGATCCGCTTCTGTCCATGTCAACAAGAACAGGAGCAGCCACGAAGATAGAAGAGTAAGTACCGGTGATAACACCAATCATCATTGCGAATGCAAAGCCCTTAGTTGCCTCACCACCCACAAAGAACAAGATTACCAATGTAATGAATACAGTAAGTGATGTCATAATTGTACGGCTCAATGTATCGTTAATCGCACGGTTGATGATCGTTACCTTATCTTCATTTGGCGACTTACGGAAGTACTCACGGATACGGTCAAATACGATAACCGTGTCATTCATTGAGAAACCACATACAGTAAGTACCGCTGCAATAAAGTGCTGATCTATTTCCAATGCAAATGGCACACGACCCTTGAAGAAAGAGAACACAGCCAATGTAACACAGATATCGTGCAACAATGAAAGTACGGTACCCAAAGAATACTGCCACTTACGGAAACGAAGCAAAATATAGATAAAAATCGCCAACAGAGAAATAACTGTCGCCTTAACCGCACCACGCTTTAAATCGTCAGAGATAGTAGGCAATACAGTAGTTGACTGTTGCAAATACTTTCTCTTGAACTCAGACATAGTAGTTGTAGATGGAATCAGGTTCTCTTTTGTCAAACCTTCAAACAATTTCTCTTCTACTTGCTTATCTATATTCTGACCTGCATTAGTAATCAGATAACCGGTAGTGATATCTAACTGCTTGTCAGAACCGATTGTCTTAACTGCAGGATAATCACCAAAGTAAGATTTCAATTTAGTCTTTACTTCTTCAGTAGAATATGCTTTGTCAAATTTCACCTTGTAGCTACGACCACCGCTGAACTCTACACCCTTATTGAAACCAACCCAATAAGTGCTGATACCCATTACGAAGATGATAACAGAGATAATGTAAGTATACTTTCTTGCTTCTACAAACTTGAAGTGTGCTTTACGGAATATTGACTTAGATAATCCTGTGAAGTAATTAAAGTGACGCTCACGCTTAGTGTACATATCAGTAATAAGACGTGATACCAAAATACCGCAGAACAATGAAAGCAATATACCGATGATCTGTGTAGTTGCGAAACCACGCACAGGACCCAAACCAAAGATAAACAAGATAACCGCTGTAATCAATGTAGTGATGTGACCATCAAATACAGGAGCATAAGATCTTCTGTAACCATCTGTCACCGCCTGATTGTAGCTCTTACCCGCAAGTAACTCTTCCTTGATACGCTCAAATATGATAACGTTCGTATCCACAGCCATACCAATAGTAAGTACCAGACCCGCAATACCCGCCATAGTCAATGTAGCATGCAACAATGAGATAGAAAGAATACCTACAGTAAACAACAAGTTAAGAATAAGAGAGATGTCAGCTACAATACCACCGGTATTATAGTAAACCAACATCAACACAAATATTACTACGAAAGAAAGGATAAGTGAGTTGATACCTTTATCGATATTCTCAGCTCCCAATGTAGGACCTACCACTTGCTCAGCAACAATATGTGCCGGAGCCGGCAATTTACCTGACTTCAAAATGTTTGCAAGGTCACCTGCTTGTTCAGGTGTAAAGTTTCCTGATATTTCAGTACCACCTGATGGTATCTCTCCCTGCACTCGTGGGCAAGAATAAACCTTATCATCCAAAACTACAGCTATGAAACGACCAACGTTACGGCCTGTCATTTCTTTCCAAATGTGAGAACCTGTAAGGGTCATCTCCATATATACTGCCTGCTTACCAGACAATTGGTTGAAGTCTTTACGAGCGTTTGTTACGTTATCACCTTCCAGCTTAGCAACACCACCTGCAGGCACTTTTACTGCATAAACCATCAGAACCGGGTTCTTCTTGTCTTCTGCACCAAATACCAATTTCACGTTTGGTGGCAATTTGCTCTTTACAGATTCCATTGCCATGTAACGGTTGAACTTAGCAGTATCTTTCTTAAGAATACGACCCACTACCGGGCCTTGTTCTGGCTGACCATTCTGATCAACAAATGGATACATGATAGAGAACAAAGGATTCTTTGACTTGTATTCCTGCTCTTTTACAGAGTTAGAATCAGTGCCCTTAGCAGCCGCTGTTCCTTTATCCCCTTTCTTACCCATTAAAGAAGCAAGGTTACCTGTATCAGAAACTGCTCCCTTATTAGTAGTGTCAGCTTTTGCAGTTGCAGTAGAATCTTTACCTGTAGTATCTTCTGTTCCTGAAAGATGTCTTGCCAATGCATCATTAGCAGCCATCAATGAACCGATCAACTCTTCATTATTATAAGTTTCGAAGAACTGAAGTTTCGCAGTAGCCTGTAAATATTGACGCACACGCTCAGGGTTAGTAACACCAGCCAATTCTACAGTTATGATACCTTTCTTTTCATCAAGGTTAACGTTAGGGCTAGATACACCAAACTTATCTATACGAGTCTGTAATACATTGTAAGTACGCTTGATCGCATCTTTCGCTTCGTTGTTCAACTCCTTCAATACTTCATCGTTAGTTGAAGTACGAACTATGTTTTTCTCAGAAGGCTTTGTAAACAAAGCTGCGAGGTTAGCACTAGGGTTCTGACCAAGATAAGCCTCTCCGAAAAGAGTAATGAAGTTAGCTTCACTATTTGCTTTTTTCTCACTGGCAGCTGCGATCGCTTTATTCAAAGCCGGATCTTTAGGATTGTTGGACATAGAACGCACCATGTCATCAAGGCTCACCTCAAGTGTAACGTTCATACCACCCTGAAGATCAAGACCCAATTTGAGTTCTTCATCTTTAGCAGCAGCGAGCGTGTACTTCTTGATTCCTACATTGAATATCTCAACATCCTGCATGCTATCAGATATAGCCTGATAACGTGCATCTGTAAGCTTCTTTGTAGAATCTTCCGATGCTCCGGGATAGAGCGCCTTTACTTCACGATCTGCTTGCGCATGCATTTTCTTTTCCTGGTTTCTTACCACGAACGTTATCGACAGCTGGTACAGCGCAAAAAGGATAAGTGCGACAGTAAAAAACTTTACCAAACCTTTTAATTGCATAGGTTTTAATTAAATTAATATTACGTAATATGTTTAAAATAGGTTGGCAAAGATAGGATTTAATGTAAAAAAATGTACCCCTGCCTCAATAATATATATTTTTTTCGTGAAAATACCGCACAAATATTGATATTTCGCGCTTTTTCAGCCTATTTGTCGAAATATTTTTACCACTCTTCTTCAAATCATCACCCCATTTATACCTTATTATTATATAACAGAACATTTTTTGACAACAAGAATTATAAGTTTTACTGTTATAGACGACCGAAACCGAGCTCCACTTTTAACTACAATCGCTCCGCCATACCCAAACCAAATAAAGCATAATCATATACGGCAGGGTCTTTGCTATTCAACTGCTTCAGTAAATCGGTCAGGGCTTCCGCATTTTTCCAGTCTGCCTTGTTCGTAGGTAATAAATCTAACCTGTGAGCCACCCTTGCCACATGCACATCGAGCGGGCAAATAAGTTGTGCCGGGCTTATCTTTTTCCATATCCCGAAATCCACACCGCATTTATCTTTTCTTACCATCCACCTCAAATACATGTTCAACCGTTTACACGCCGAATTTCTATCCGGTGTGGCAATATGCTTTTGGGTACGGTCGGGGTGCTCTATCGAAAAAAAGTAGTTATGAAAATGAATAAGTGCCTGTTTTACATTGAGTTCCGTGTATTTTTTATCCGGTACAAACGCTTGTTCTAAAGAATTATGCCGTGTATAATGGTAATTAAGAAAGTAAATAAAATACAGCAGGTCTGTGGTATTAAAGGTGCGGTGCGCAAAATGAAGAAAACGCTTTAGGTCCGTTTCTTGGTGGTGCACAATAAAATCATGAGGAGCATTATCCATCCACCCCATTATTTTATAGCAACTATTAATAATAGTAGTCCGGTTACCCCAGGCAAGTACTGCCGCAAACAAACCCGAGATCTCAATATCCTGCTGCTTGGTATACAAATGGGGGATACACACAGGGTCTTTATCAATAAACGACGGTTGATTGTAAAGTGCTACCTTCTCATCAAAAAATTCCTTCAGCTCCAGTATGTCTGCCATATAATGCCAAATGTAAAAACGCTGCTTCACAAAACGATCAAAAAAAGAAAAAACGTAAAATGAAGGGGAATTATCAAATTCAACCACACTTAAACCTGAACAGCAAAATAGCGTCTATACCGCTTAGCAAAATGTGCTTTGTCAGTTTGACGGCAACAATGCTATAATAAGACGTAGAAATCACTACTTTTACACGGTTTTTACCACTTATTATGAACGACAAACAAAAACGCCCGGTTAGGGTACTGGTAGCTAAGGTGGGTCTTGACGGACATGACAGAGGAGCTAAAGTAATTGCAACTTCATTGAGAGATGCGGGTATGGAAGTAATCTATACAGGCCTCAGGCAGACACCCGAAATGGTGGTTAATGCTGCTCTTCAGGAGGATGTTGATGCCATTGGCATTAGTATTCTCAGTGGTGCACACATGACCGTTTTCCCAAGAATCATTTCAATGATGAAAGAAAAAGGACTTACCGATGTCTTACTTACAGGTGGAGGTATTATACCCGCAGAAGATATGGCTGAACTCAACGCAATGGGCGTAGGTAAGCTATTTGCTCCGGGTGCTAACACAAGCGAAGTATCTGACTACATCTACAAATGGGTAGAGGAAAACAGAAGATAATATTTAAAGGAATTTTTATATAAAAGACTATGTATAACACACTACTCACTCATCTCGAGAACGGAATATTTACAATTACAGTAAACCGTCCGGATAAAATGAATGCCCTGAACAAGGACGTGATAGCAGAGATTGGCATGGCGATGCAGGAAGTCTACACCAACCCTGAAATCAAATCTGCAATCATAACAGGTGCAGGTGAAAAAGCATTTGTAGCTGGCGCAGACATTACAGAGTTTACCGCTCTTAAAAAAGATGGCGGTGCTGCATTGGCGCGTAAAGGTGCAGAACTGGTGTTCAATAAAATAGAAAATTGCCCTAAACCGGTTATTGCAGCTGTTAATGGCTTCTCTTTAGGTGGTGGTTGCGAATTAGCAATGGCTTGCCATTTCAGAGTAGCCAGCGAAAATGCAAAATTCGGTCAACCGGAAGTTAATCTGGGTCTTATACCTGGTTATGGTGGCACACAACGCCTCACACAGCTTATTGGCAAGGGAAAAGCTATGGAGCTGATGATGACAGCAGATATGATAGGAGCAGAAGAAGCAAAGGCACTAGGCTTGGTCAACCATGTTTTCCCTATTGCCGACCTCATCATTAAAACAAAAGAAATTTTACAAAAGATTCAAACCAAAGCCCCATTGGCAGTAGGTCATATCATCTCCTTGGTGAACAAAGCAGCAAAATGCGACCCTAACGGTTTTGAAGATGAAATAGATGCATTTGGTGATTGTTTCGACTCTGAAGATAAAATAGAAGGCACCGCAGCGTTTCTTGAAAAAAGAAAACCTGTATTTAAAGGAAAATAATTTATATCTTCAACCTTCAAAAATAAAAATACATGCGGGCTAAGTCTATCCGTAATCTCTTAACCATAGTAATAGCTGCTTGCTCAGCTACAGCTACTTACGCACAAGATGCATCAAGGGTTTTTATTGAACCTTCAGGATGGTCTATTGGCACCAATTTCGGATTAGCTGATATGTGGGGCGATGTGGGCACAAAAACACTTATCGATCACTATACTAACAGTAAGTATTTTGATAAGGTTACCTTTATGGGTGGCATGTTTGGTCGCTACACCATTCATCCTTGTCTGGGAGTGAAATTCGGGCTCAACTACGGTACTATCTACGCTACTGACGAATGGAACTACGATAAAGCAAAAGTATCTGCTTCGCAGGGATCTGATGCCTATCAGAGATATGCACGTCAACAGAGATCAAAGTCTGATATTATTGAAGGTAATGTATTGATGGAATTCACGCCACTCAGATACAACCCGGAGAAGAAGAAAGCAATGAAGAGAGGGCAACTCGTATTAGGTGCAGGTTTGGGTTATTTCCATTTCACACCTAAAAGTGTTGTTGGCCTTGGCACAAAATTCGTGAACATCTACGATTTGCATATTGAAGGTGATGGCTTCGGCGCAGGTTACCCACCATCTTACTCTTTGTGGCAGTTCTGCATACCTATGAGCATTGCTTACCGTTGGGATGTTGGCAAACACCTTAACATTGGTGTTGAAGTACTTTATCGCAAAACATTCACCGACTATCTCGATGGTGTAAGCGGAAAATACATAGACCCTAGTGAATATGCAAAACACCTTTCAGCATCTGAAGCTGCTACAGCTACATTGATACAGGACAAAGCATTCTACCATAATCTGGCACAACCAAATGTGGCCGGTAATATGAGAGGAAATCCTGCTAACAACGATGCATATTCTTCTATCAGCTTTACTCTTTATTACAAAATACTCAGCCGCGACAACCAGTGGTGGAAAATGTACTAATTTTAATAATGATTTTATATTAACGAATAGGGCTGCAACGATGTTGCAGCCCTATTCGTTTTAATTCGTTTTATGTGTCCTCCTTCCCCACACTACATTCTTGCCCTCCAAGGCATTTCCGGCGCATTATTGATATGACTTATATAACGGCTGAGCACAAACAAATAATCAGATAATCGGTTGAGATATTGCAGTATCTGTGCCGGCATAAATTCGTCTTGTTCTTGCATAGCCACACATATACGTTCTGCCCTGCGGCACACACACCTTGCTACATGGCATGTACTCGATGCCAGATTGCCACCGGGCAATATAAATGACCGCATCTCCGGCAATACTTCATTCATCTCATCTATACGCTCCTCCAGCCACACTGCATCACTATCATGCAAGTCAGGCAGTTTCATTTTCACTTCCTTATCTGGGTTAGTAGCCAGTGCAGACCCTACAGTAAATAACCTGTCCTGTATCTCCCTCAGTTGCGCAACCACCTGCTCATTATTAACCATATCACTCACCATACCTATATAGGAGTTCAGTTCATCTACAGTACCATAACTTTCTATTCTTATATGGCTCTTGGGTACACGCACACCGCCTATCAGACTGGTACCACCCTTATCTCCTGTCTTAGTATATATCTTAAACATCTTATTTATAGCTTTTTCTGTTACCCTTATATCAGCTTTTCAAAAAAACGAAAACCATACTTACCAACCGACTTATCGTTTGGTAACATCAGTCTCTACCAAACCATCTTTTATACGAATAACCCGCTTAGTGTAATTGGCAATATCTTCTTCATGCGTCACCAACACCACCGTGTTGCCCTGGCTCTGTATCTGCCCAAACAATTCCATAATTTCGTCAGAAGTTTTGGAATCAAGGTTACCCGTAGGCTCATCTGCAAGCAACAAAGAAGGATTATTGATAAGTGCGCGGGCAATAGCCACACGCTGACTCTGCCCGCCACTCAGCTCATTAGGTTTGTGGTGCGCCCGCTCACTAAGCCCCACCTTCTCCAGCATGGCTCTGGCGCGCTCTTCACGGTCAGCCTTTTTCATGCCGGAATATATAAGTGGCAATGCTACATTTTCCCATGCCGTAAGCCGGGGCAGAAGATTAAATTGCTGAAACACAAAGCCTATCTCCACATTACGCACATCGGCAAGCTGGTCGTCTTCCATGTGGCTTACATCCTTGCCGTTCAGTATATAAGTGCCATGCGTAGGCGAATCCAGGCACCCCAGTATATTCATGAGTGTAGACTTACCTGAACCCGATGGCCCCATGAGCGCAACATATTCATTGTCGCTGATGAGCAAGTCAATCCCCTTGAGTACAGGCAATTCCTGCTTACCCAGGAAATAACTCTTTCGTATGTCGGTGAGTCTTATTACTTCTTTCATTTGCTGAGTGTCGGTCTTTGTTCGGCTAAATCATATTTCTTAGTACTTTTATAGCCCTGAAATAGTTTATCCGTTCCAAAAATACGTATAATTTTACCTGCTGTATGCTGTGTTTCCCAAATTGTAAGATTAACCTTGGTTTATATGTTACTCGCCGGCGCAATGATGGCTACCACGATTTAGAAACTGTATTCTACCCGGTCCATTTTAAAGATGCCTTAGAGATCGTGCCGGCAGCAGAAACACAATTACATCTCAGTGGTCTCAAAGTGGGCAATAACATACAGGAGAACCTTGTTTACAAAGCATATAAACTACTTTCTGACAGATACCCCAATAAAGTTCCGGCACTGAATATTTACCTGAACAAAACAATTCCAATGGGTGCTGGGTTGGGTGGTGGCTCTGCCGATGGCGCATTCATGCTACGGCTCATCAACGATTTTTGCCGGCTCAACATAGACAAACCTACGTTGGCAGCTATCGCACTGGAGCTTGGTAGCGATTGCCCCTTCTTTATATACAATACCCCTCAACTGGCAACAGGTCGAGGGGAAAAAATGACCGAAATAGCTATTGACCTCTCAGCTTACAGCATGCAACTTATATGCCCGAAGGTGCATGTATCTACCAAAGAAGCTTTTGGCATGATGAAAGCAAAACCGGCTCCATTTAATTTGCAAAATCTCGGCACACTCCCGCTTGACCGATGGAAAGGTATGATTAGCAATGATTTTGAAACACCCGTATTTGCTCACCACCCCGTTTTGGCAACCATTAAAGCGCAACTATATGCACAAGGGGCTATTTATGCGTCGATGAGCGGCAGCGGCTCTGCTATTTATGGCATCTTCCCAAAAGGCAAAAAAGCAACAATCAATGTAAGTGTGCAGTATAAAGATGTATGGATTGAGTAGGTAACAGTTCCAGAAATCCTACCTCACTTCGTTCCATATATCCCATCCCGCCAATGCTTGTGTGTGCAGCATTTCTAATCCGTTTTTAATCAAAGCGCCTTGTGCTTTTGCGTGAGCTAAAAATTTGGTTTCTTCGGGATTATAAATAAGGTCGTAAACCAGGTGTTTACTACCTATGCCTTCATAAGGAATTGGTGGACAATCACTTGTTGCCGGGAACATACCCAGCGGCGTTGTATTAATAATGAACTTAAATTTCAAAATCATTTCCGGAGTAAGCTCATTGTATACCAACAATCCGGGAGCAGCGGTTCTTGACACCACTTTGTAACTGATACCTTTTTGCTGCAGTACATAAGCAACTGCCTTTGCTACACCTCCTGTACCCAAAATCAATGCATACTCGTGCTGTGGCTGTAGCAAAGGGCGCAAACTGCGTTCAAAACCAATAACATCGGTATTATACCCCTTTGTTTTACCACCACGAATACCGATACAATTTACGGCACCTATTTTTGCGGCAGCAACATCGAGCTCATCTAAAAACGGAATAACACTTTGTTTATAAGGTATGGTCACATTAAGCCCCTTCAGCTGCGGGTTGGCAGCAATAAGCACCGGAAACTCAGCTATTTCAGCTATTGGCATAGCTGAGTAGTTGGCATCTATTCCCTCTTTCTGAAACTTTGCGTTAAAGAAAGACGGAGAGAATGAATGGGTTAATGGGTAGCCGATAATGGCGTATTGGTCAGTCATAAAAAATTTATGGGTATAGCTTGTAGATCTCTGTGATCTCAGCAAGTATTTTAGGAAAATCTATATTGAGGTTAATAAGTCTTCCGGAGTGTATATCAAACACCCAGCCATGTACTGTTATACCTCTGTCGTGGTAAGCCTCTTGCACTGCAGCGGTTTTGATAAGGTTTACACACTGCTCCTGTACATTAAGCTCTACAAGCCTGTTATAACGGAGGTGCTCATCTTCAATGGCATTCAACTCCTCTTTGTGAAAGCGATATACATCCCTTATGTTTCTTAACCATGGGTTGAGAATGCCTAGATCTTTAGGCTCCATGGCCGCCTTTACACCGCCGCAGTTATAGTGACCACAAACTATAATGTGCTTTACCTTAAGGTAGCGAACAGCATAGTTAAGTACAGACATAACATTGAGGTCAACATTATTCACCAGATTAGCAATGTTTCTGTGCACAAAAGCCTCTCCGGGGTTCAACCCCATCAGCTCTTCGGCGGTAACGCGGCTGTCTGAGCAGCCAATGTATAATACTTCTGGATTTTGACCGGATGCTAATTTTTCAAAATATTGTTTATCAATAGCCAGTTTTTCCTGAATCCACGCTTCATTATTCTTAAAAATTGTTTCAATACTGTTCATTGGTAAGGTGTTTTACTCATGCAACTTACGAAAAACGCCCCGCAAAATTGCAGGGCGTTGTATATAAAATAACTAAATTCATTATTAATTATGGTGCAATTGCATAGCTGATATTGCACTTGTCGCCTTCGTCTGTTCTAATAAGCGTCAGGTGGTTTGCTTCAACCATTGGTACAGTGTATTTAGATGTTGTACCGGTTTTAGTCTTTTTAAGCGTAAGTACTACATTACCTACTTCGTCGGTAGTAATAGAATATGTACCTATTTCATGCGGATTGTCGCGTACATCTCTGTATGTTCTTTCGTATGTACCGTAGTTAAGGTTATTAGCATTACTAGCAACCATTTTCAGTGTAGAGAAAAAATTGATGAAATGACCATCATTAGTGCTGGTCACCTTATCAGGGCACTTCATTGCTACAAAATACCAAGTCTTATCCAAAAGGTCCGTTCTGTTGATCGTTTGGGCGAAAAGGCCGGCAGGCATTGCGAGCAGGCACACAAGAAGAATGTTTTTCAACATATTTTTCATCATTAGAATTTTTCTTCGCAGTAAAAGTAATGAAAGCAAACTATTTTTTGCGTATCAGCGAGCAAGATAATTAATATTATTTAAGTTAGGTAATAGTTTGAGCGTATAACTCAAAAAAAAGTGAAATCATACTTGGTCTCCCTTAATAACTTCAAATAACGAAAGTAGCGATCAGAATATAAAATACACTTATGTCAACACTAACTTATTGATCTATCCTTAAGGAAGTCTCCACTATAACTTTCCCTCACTTATTCGTAACTTTGCGGCACTTTTTAACTAATTTATTATAAGTATGTCTTATACTTTGAAGAATAAAGTACGTTTGGTTACAGCGGCATCCCTGTTCGATGGGCACGACGCATCTATTAATATTATGCGCCGTGTAATGCAGGCAAGTGGTGCAGAGGTCATTCATCTGGGCCACGACCGTAGTGTGCAGGAAGTAGTAGACTGCGCAATACAAGAAGATGCTAATGCTATTGCTATTACTTCTTATCAGGGCGGTCACGTAGAATACTTTAAATACATGTATGACCTGCTGAAGCAAAACGGATGCGGACACATCAAAATATTCGGCGGTGGCGGCGGTGTAATTCTGCCCGATGAAATCAAAGAGCTGGAAAACTACGGTATATGCCGTATCTACAGTCCTGATGACGGTCGTAAAATGGGTCTTCAGGGTATGATTGATGATTTGCTGGAAAAGAGCGATTTCCCAACCGGCAATAAACTGAATGGTGAAGTAGGTCATGTTTCTCAAAAAGATGTAAAATCTATTGCTACGCTAATATCAGCAGCAGAAAACTACCACGACACGCCCGAAACGCAAGCAGCACTTAAAAAGATCACCGAACAAGCCGCAGCATCTAAGAGCCCGGTGCTGGGTATTACCGGTACCGGTGGTTCAGGTAAAAGTTCATTGGTTGATGAAATCGTGCGCCGTTTCTTGGTAGATTTTAAAGACAAGAATATCGGTATCATCTCTGTAGATCCTTCAAAACGCAAAACAGGTGGCGCATTACTGGGCGACCGTATTCGCATGAATGCGATTCGCAACCCTAGAGTATATATGCGCTCAATGGCTACCCGCCAGAGCAATCTTGCCGTGTCTAAGCACATCCTTGATGCAGTAAATATTCTTAAAGCAGCTAACTACGATCTCATCATTCTCGAAACATCGGGTATAGGACAGAGCGACACACAAATAACCGACTATTGCGACCTTAGCCTGTATGTAATGACACCCGAATATGGTGCAGCTACTCAGCTGGAAAAAATAGACATGCTTGACTTTGCAGATGTGGTAGTTATCAATAAATTCGACAAACGTGGTGCGCTTGATTCTTTACGCGATGTAAAAAAACAATATCAGCGCAACCATAAAATGTTTGACGTTGACGCAGAAACTATGCCTGTATACGGAACCATTGCTTCTCAGTTTAACGACCCGGGTACAAACACAATGTACAAGGCGTTGATGGATGTTGTGGCTAATAAAACCGGTGCGCCGCTCCATTCTGAGTACAAGATCAGCGACGAGATGAGTGAGAAGATTTATATCATCCCGCCAAGCCGCACCCGTTACCTCAGCGAAATAGCGGAGAACAACCGCAAATATGACAAGTGGACTAAAGACCAGAGCAAAGTAGCACAAAAACTTTTTGGTATCAGCAAGACAATTGCTGTGATTCAGGAAAGTGACACAGAAGACAAGGACAGACTCATTAAGACTTTGCAGGAAGTATATGCAAAGACAGAGCTTGACCTTGACCCTAAAAATAAAATATACCTCGCCAACTGGGAGCAGAAAAAGAAACAATACACAGATGAGTTCTATGTATTTAAAGTAAGAGATAAAGAACTTAAAATACAGACACATACCGAATCACTCTCTCACCTGCAGATACCAAAGGTAGCTGTGCCTCGTTTTGAGGCATGGGGAGAAGTATTGCAGTGGGCATTGTCTGAAAACTTCCCGGGTGAATTCCCTTATGCAGCAGGTATCTATCCGTTCAAGAGAGAAGGTGAAGATCCAACTCGTATGTTCGCAGGAGAAGGCGGACCGGAGCGCACCAACAAACGTTTCCACTATGTATCAAAAGGGTTGCCTGCAAAACGCCTGAGTACTGCTTTTGACAGTGTAACACTGTATGGTCAAGACCCTGATTACCGCCCGGATATTTACGGTAAAGTGGGTAACTCAGGCGTGAGTGTAGCGAGTCTGGATGATGCGAAGAAACTATACAGCGGTTTTAACCTTGCAGATCCTAAGACATCGGTATCTATGACCATCAATGGGCCCGCACCTACTATGACTGCCTTCTTTATGAATGCAGCTATAGACCAACAGTGCGAACTGTACATTAAAGCAAATGGTCTGGAAGAAGAAGTAAACAAGAAAATAAATGCCATCTATGCCGACAAGGGTATAGATCGTCCTTACTACCACTCAGGCGTAGCCACTGCTACCGACAACACAGGTTTACCTGAAGGCAACGATGGCCTCGGCCTCATGTTGCTGGGTGTAACCGGAGACATGGTATTGCCTGCAGATGTGTATGCAAAAATTAAAGCAGACACACTGAAGTCAGTGCGCGGAACAGTACAGGCAGATATATTGAAAGAAGACCAGGCGCAGAATACCTGCATATTCTCAACAGAATTTTCACTGAGAGTAATGGGCGATGTGCAGCAATACTTTATAGAACAGGGTGTGCGTAATTTCTACTCTGTGTCTATCAGCGGCTACCACATTGCAGAAGCAGGTGCTAACCCACTATCGCAATTGGCATTCACATTGTCTAACGGCTTCACTTTTGTAGAATACTACCTGAGTCGAGGCATGAACATAGATGATTTTGCGCCAAACTTATCATTCTTCTTCAGCAATGGTATTGACCCTGAATACAGCGTAATTGGTCGTGTGGCACGTCGTATATGGGCAAAGGCAATGAAGTTGAAATACGGTGGCAATGAGCGCTCTCAGATGCTGAAATATCACATTCAGACCAGCGGACGTTCACTACATGCGCAAGAAATTGACTTCAACGATATTCGTACCACACTACAGGCACTCTACGCTATCTATGACAACTGTAACTCACTGCACACCAACGCTTATGACGAGGCAATAACCACGCCTACAGAAGAAAGCGTGCGTAGAGCAATGGCGATACAGTTGATCATCAATAAAGAATTAGGACTTGCGAAAAATGAGAACCCACTACAAGGTTCATTCATTATTGAAGAACTTACCGATCTGGTAGAAGAAGCGGTAATGATGGAGTTCGACAAGATCACAGAACGTGGCGGTGTATTGGGCGCAATGGAAACTATGTATCAGCGTGGTAAAATACAAGAAGAAAGCTTGTATTACGAAACACTGAAACACACAGGCGAATTCCCGATAATTGGTGTGAATACATTCCTCAGCTCTAAGGGCTCACCAACAGTGTTGCCAAGAGAGGTAATACGTTCTACAGAAGAGGAAAAAGAATTCCAGATAAAATCTGTAGAAAACCTGCACAAGCGCAGTGGCGATAAGGGAACAGAACTACTGCACAAACTGCAGCAGGCGGCTATTCATAATCAGAACATTTTTGCTGAACTAATGGAAACAGCTAAGTACTGCTCACTGGGCCAAATATCTAAAGCCTTGTTTGAAGTAGGCGGTCAATACAGAAGAAACATGTAAGCTATAATTTATAGATAGAAAATAGCTGATAGATAAGAAAAAATATGATTTAGGTAAAAGCGCATTTCTGATAAGATGCGCTTTTACTTTTAAAATATTATAACAATTATTGCGCGTGTAAATGCGTAACTTTGTGATGTTCTTTGCAACAACCGTACCGGGGCCGACCGGTTTTGACAGCATAGGGCAGGGTCTGTAAGCATGTCGTGCGTTGTGTAATTAGCACGTAAATCTGAATGCTCAAACTATATAAGGCGAATATTCTTACGCCATGGCTGCCTAATCAGAGATTAGACACCCTTTATAGCCGCCGGGAGGGCTGCCAGTTGTCGTCCCCGCCGCCGAATCAAACAATAACAGGATAGGTTCTGAAGAGCTGTGATTCAGGAATGAAAATCAAAACAGATTGGGGAAGAGTAGGTTTGTCTTTGTCCGGCTACTCCCCGAAATCCAATCAAAGAATACACATGTAGAAAGCTTATCGGGCATATGTTTGGACGCGGGTTCGACTCCCGCCGGCTCCACCACAGCGGGAACATCACTCGAAAGAGTAATGTTCCCACTTTTACTTTCGGCTGAAATGCCCGTCAAATCTGCAATGTAGTGGAATACAGAATTTATTCTTGGGGTTCGACATTCGTTAGTTTTCCTGCAATAGGACATTCCGTCTGGAAACACTAAATTTTGAAGATTTTGTTTGTCTGCATAATCGCTGGAATCCCACAGGGAAGCGAGTTTAGAGGCCATTGTTATTGCGTTGTCAATCAGCAATTCTAGGTTCGACACCTTTTTCACGTTCTTAGCAAGACTCTTGTAAATTTCTGACCTTTCCGCAATAAACTTGCCCTTGAATTTATCGAACATAATCTTGTCTATTTCCTCAAGAATGTAGCGTTCCTCCAACCGTTCTATCTTCTTTTCAACTTCTGCCAATTGCTTCTCAAGACTAATCTTTAATTCATCCTTGTCTTTATTTAGTTGATTGTAGGTAGCAGTAATTTGCGCTTTGATGAGCTTACGGTAATCATCGTTAATATCAAACGTAAATCTCTCCATTATAGCCTTTATTGCTTCGTGCAACGAATCAGACCTTTTATTATTCTTACAGCCCGGAGTATTGCATTTGTAATAGTATTTCTGATTTTTAAAAGCTTTATAACCTCTCAAATAACTACTGCATTCATCACATTTCAGGAAGCGTTTCAACGGGATATTTTCATTTTCATCCTTAACCCTGTACCCCTGATGGTTCTTAGCTAAAAGACCATTCACTTCTAAAAATATCTCCTTAGAAATTACTTTCTCTTGAATGCCGTCTATCACTCGTCCTTCTAAAGCAGAATGAACAAGCAAGCCACAATAAAATGGATTTCTAAGAAAATCTGAAATTCGTTGATTGTTCAATTGCAGTCCATGTTCAGCCAGTTTGGTTCGCACTTCTTCGTTGGTTAAACCTTCCGCCTTCCAGAAAAATCCCTTTCTTAATAGCTTGCCGACATTGTTAACCTTGAAAGACTTTACGCCTTTTTCCCAAATAATGTCATAACCCATAGGCGGGGCAGTACACCAAATGCCTTGATGTATTTTCTCCCTAACTCCTGCCATACATTTTTCCCTGCGCTGCTGGTTGTCATACTCACTAAAAATGAATTGTATGTTCTGCTGTAAGCTACCGCTGGCAGTTGTCGAATCGGATGGCTGAGTTATTGAGAATACACT
>CANGMZ010000016.1 GCA_947454715.1 Chitinophagaceae bacterium | reverse complement strand
GTGCAAACAAATTTGAATGCAATTGCAAAACAAAAGTCAACGTAAATATTAAAAAGCTAAAAAGTCTTTTCATGATCGTTCTTTAAGCTACAGGATAAGGTTTATAAAATTCAATCAAATACGTTAAATAAATAATATTTTCGATAAAGATAATGGACATTCCAATTAAGCTAAGTAGATTTTATTCTATTTAATAAGATCACACCTGCTCTCTGAATAAGACGAGTGCGTGACACAAAACGTTGGCACGACTAATAAATATTAAACTACAACATCAATTTTATCAAAATAGACCAGCTTAAACTTTCATAACTTTAAGAAGTCAAAGAACAAACTATAAACGTAATATGCCGGAAGCTCCTGATCAGCTCAATGATCATATTTTGGTAGCCTCTTTTAAAAACGAAAAACTTAGAGACACCGCATTTACCCAACTGGTACGAAAGTATCAGGAGCGACTTTATTGGCATATTCGAAGAATGGTAGTTGTACATGAGGACACTAACGACATATTGCAAAATGTATTCATTAAAGTGTGGCGAAATTTGGAATCGTTCAGAGAAGAATCGCATCTGTATACCTGGTTATATCGCATAGCAACAAATGAAACATTGACTTGGATAGATCAACAAAAAAAACATGCTTCAGTGTCCCTTTCAGGCGATGAAAATATCTTTGCGGAAAGACTCTCAGCTCAAAAAGATTTTTCACCCAATAAAATAGAATGGAAACTGCAGCAAGCAATTTTATCGCTACCAGACAAACAACGACTGGTGTTTAACCTGAGATATTATGATGAGATGCCTTATGACCAGATGGCAGAATTATTAGATACTTCTGCAGGCGCACTAAAAGCTTCTTACCACCATGCGGTTAAAAAAGTTGAAGCAATGCTAATCAGTCATTAAACTTTTTTCTGTAATAAACGTCTTATTAATGTGATGAGTGAAGATTATAACATACACGATGAATTGAAAGGGATGGGTAGCCCTTTAGCCGACATTTCTAAAAATATGCCCTATTCAGTGCCTGTTGATTACTTTAATGCTTTTAAAGTAAATACCACAAACGAAAACCTTGATAGTGAATTAATAATACAACACACAGATTTACCTTTTTCAGTACCTCAAATATATTTTGAAGAATTGCCGATGAAAGTACTGGCTGCTGCAAAAAGTAAGGAGCAGTTATTAAATAAAAATAAACGTATTATTTTTGCACCTCGTTTACAATGGCTTACAGCAGCAATGTTGGCATTAATAGTAAGTTTAGGAGGGTATATTATGTTTAGCAGTGGAGGGAATACGAATTCTGAAAAAATGTTATCTGCGGTTTCCCGCAATGACATTCATGAATACCTTCAACATAGATATGATGTTGACCCTACAGCAATAATTGAAAACCAACATGTCAACGAACTCAAAGTAGAAAATAAAGATATTGTTGCTTACCTGAATGATACAGGTTGGGAATAACTACACAATAAGATGTAAAATAATCAGGAATTATCACCTGACATCCTTAATATAATTTGAATTAAAATTTTATGAAAAAGTCGATTGTAGTTTTGCTGCTCATTTTAATAACAACAGTTGCAAGTTATGCACAGCGTGGTGGTGGCAGACCTATGGAGCGTATTCACGCTGCAAAAATGGCTTATATTACTGATCGTATACACCTCACTGCTGCACAGTCGGCTGATTTTATACCGCTGTACAATGAATACGAGCAGGAGTTAAAAAGTATCAGAAAAGCTTACCGCCAGAAATTCCCTAAAGACGAGAAAGGTCCGGAGGATGATATAGCAGCTAAGAAGTTTATTGATGACAATCTAGACTATCAACAAGATGTAATTCAGTTAAAAAGAAAATATAATGATCGCTTCTTAAAAATAATATCTGCAACCCAATTGGCAGATATGAATCAGGCAGAACGTGAATTCAAACAATTACTGATGCAACGTATGAAGGAACGCCGTGACGATAACAGAAGTGGTGGTGGAAGATGGAGATAATCTATTACCACTTCATTCCTGCTGTAATCAACACATCTTGTATTGCTTTATAAGTATTGTTCATAAATGGCTTTAGGTCGCCGGGCTTAACCCATCTTGCCTCCATTATATCTTCTTCTGCCTGAGGCTTCAATGGTCGCTCATCTGTAGACGACATTCGATACCAGGTAGTGTGCTTCACTAGGTTTCGTCCCCTGTCATTATACAAATGCCAGGTCTCTGAAAGGAAATCACCTAATACCAGTTCCTGAACTCCCGTTTCTTCCTGTACCTCTCTAAGCGAACATTCCTCAATTGTTTCGCCTTCATCCAGTTTCCCTTTTGCCAAATCCCATTTACCGCGTCTGAAAATCATCAGCAGTTCGCCATAGGCATTGTATACTACCCCGCCACCGGCATGAATTATTTTAAAGAAATCACCAAGGTGAGCCATCAGCGCATCAGATGAATGTTCTTCAATAATAACGCCCGGCTGCTTTTTATCCTGCAAAAAATCTAATGCATCTGATAGATTTACAGCATTGAACCCATGATAAATTTTATAGCTACCTACAACCGGATCTGCCGTAATGCAGGCATCCAGATTATTGGTCAGTACAATTGGTTTGTCGCTGTAGTATAGTTTTTGTATAAAATTCATGATAGTATTTTTGCAGGTTTGTTGTTTTGGCGTAGGTTTGACAGCTATGAGCACATCGAAACACTTTGCTGAAAAACTAATGCAAATTAAGGCTTTGCAAATGAACCTGCAAAAACCTTATACATGGGCGTCAGGATGGCATTCTCCTGTCTATTGCGATAACCGTAAGGTATTATCATTCCCTTATGTTCGTGATTTTGTAAAAAGCGAATTAGCCAATATGGTTCTGGAACATTTTCCGGATGCTGAAGTCATTGCAGGAGTTGCCACCGCGGGTATTCCACATGGAGTAATGGCTGCAGATTTGCTGAAATTACCGTTTATATATGTACGTGCCAAACCAAAAGAACATGGCATGGGCAATCAGATAGAAGGCGTAATGACACCAGGTCAAAAGGTTGTTATAATCGAAGATTTAGTATCTACAGGGAAAAGCAGTCTGCAGGTGGTTGATGTGCTGCGCGCAGAAGGTGCAGATGTAATTGGCATGTGTGCGTTGTTTACTTATGGCTTCCCGGTTGCAGACGAAGCATTTGTAAAAGCCAATGTTCCATTGCACACAATCAGCAACTA
This sequence comes from Chitinophagaceae bacterium, assembly GCA_947454715.1. GTDB lineage: Bacteria > Bacteroidota > Bacteroidia > Chitinophagales > Chitinophagaceae > Flavipsychrobacter. The sequence continues at coordinate 37,805 of CANGMZ010000016.1, read as the reverse complement.
TCAGGCACTAATGGACGTTGCAGAAGAAAAAGGCTTGTTTAAACCTGAAGAAAAAACAACACTGGAGCAGTGGAGAGTTGACCCGGGGAACTGGAATAAATAACTAATAACTCAATGGCTTAATGGCTCAATTGAGTTGATGTGGCAATGTGTACAATGTGATTGAATGCGACAATAATCGGGATTTGCTCCTCACGACTTAAGACTTAAGACTATTGCAAAACTGGCTGAGGTTGATACGATACAAAAACCTGCTGATTGTGTTTCTAACACAGTTGCTGGTTTGGTATTGCCTTATCTATGATAGTACACAGGGATCGGGAACACAACCGCTACTCAACTTTGGCAATTTCATGTTGTTGTCAGCATCAACCATTTTTATAAGTGCTGCCGGTTATATCATCAATGATTATTTCGACATAAAAATCGACATTATCAATCGCCCTGAAAAAGTAATCTTAGAAAAGACAATACCGTTGCGCACAGCTATTATTGCTCATAGTGTGCTCAATGTATTGGCCTTGGCACTTGCCGGTATTGTAGCTGCACAAGCACATCATTTTGAATGGTTGCTGTTTCAAATGGGTTGCACAATATTGTTGTGGTTCTACTCTACCCACTTCAAGAGACAATATATTATTGGCAATGTAACCATAGCACTGCTGACTGCCTTAACTGTAGTTGTGTTAGTGCTCTATGAGCCGGCGATGTACTTATTTGCCAAACAACCGCCTATAATTAACTATCCTTGCAACCCGGGGATAATCAATCCTCTTTGGATGTGTGCCGGTTTCTGTTTTTTTGCGTTTATGCTCACATGGATGCGTGAAATTGTAAAAGACATGGAAGACTTTAAGGGTGATGCCGAAGAGGGGTGTGTTACGATGCCCATAAAAATGGGACTGCAATTTTCTGCCAGGTGGGCGATTACATTGGGGATCACAACAATTTTGGCACTGGCATTAGCAGACCTCTACTTTATAAAAAATATCATTTTTTTAGGTATTTATATAATTGCATTTATCATTTTACCACTTATATGGTGGTGCTTTTATTTACTTAAACACAATACTTTAACTCATTATCACAATGCGAGTAAATGGCTAAAGATCATTATGCTTGCAGGCATTGCATTACTCATTATTTACTCATTTTCTTACTTTCGTCTCCCATGTCAAAATTAATATTAGCGTCACAGTCGCCACGCCGTAAGCAACTTATGGAAATGGCCGAGCTTTCATTTGAAGTGTTAATTGCAGATGTAGATGAGACAAACCCACCGGGCATGCCCGGTCAGCAGGTACCGGAACATTTGGCTCGTAAAAAAGCTGATGCAGTAAGACACCTCACCAATGATGCTATTGTGATTGCAGCTGATACCGTTGTGCTACTCGATGATCAAATTTTAGGTAAACCTACTGATGCAGACAATGCTATACATATATTACAGCAACTATCAGGCAGAATGCATACAGTAGTTACAGGAGTATGTATTCGTAAGGGAGAACAAGAAAGGAGTTTTTCTATTACAACAGAGGTCTATTTCCGTAAACTGAGTACTGCACAAATAGAGCATTATGTGAGTCACTACAAGCCATTTGACAAGGCAGGCGCGTATGCTATTCAGGAATGGATAGGCGTAACGGGCATTGAGAAAATAAACGGTGATTACTATAATGTTATGGGATTGCCAATAGGAACACTACTTGAAGAGCTTGTAGCATTCAACTAATACGTCTCTGCTATAATTGCTACCAGTTTACGCGCAGCCTCGCTACCAAGGGCAACGCCCATGCCCCCCATACGAAATGCGCCAAAAACCCGAGGAGAAAACGACTGAACAACTGGGAACTTATGTGCTCCAAATGCCATTATACCTGTCCAACTAGTATCTATAGAAAATGATGTATCAGGAAGTATAATAGTGTGCAACTTCTGCACTAAATCTGCCTGAATCATTTCATTGAGTGCGAAATCGGTTGTATTCTCTGTTTTGAAATCGAGGTTTCTACCTCCTCCTAGCAACACCCTGCCGGCTATCACTCTGAAATAATAATATCCTTTATCAAAATGATAAATACCCTTGAATTTAAGTCCGGGAATTGGGTGTGTAATCAGTACCTGCCCTCTCCCCGGCTCTACATCAACATAGGGCAATAACTTTTTTGTAAACGCATTTGTGCAAATACTCAATGTGCAACATTGCAAAACAGAGGTTTCATTCCTAAAAGGATCTCTGAGATATACATGCACATTGTCTTGTTGCTCCTCAAACTTTAGGACATCAGCACCGGTCTTAATCTCTACACCCTTACTAATTGCCATATCAGTCAATGAACGCATCATCATACCGCTATGTAACTCACCTTCACAAGTATTTTCAATAAGTGCTTTTGTATATTTTTTTGAGAACCCGGTGTTTGCTATTTCCCCATCAGCCATCTTAAACGATGCCTTTCCGGTAATTGGCAAGAGTAATTTGTTTAGATAATCGAGCCTATTTAATGCATCCAGTTCCCCATCACTTATCAATTCATAGCTACCGTTTTCCTTATAGCCGATATTATTATCACCTAATCTGTTCCTTAATAGTTCAAGTCCATTTTTGCGCCATTCGAAAAGCCTCACTACCCCAGCTTCGTCTGTATGTTCCAGATCATCAAGCAATTCAGTCACACTGCCCATGCAAGCGAAGCCAGCATTACGCGTACTTGCACCTGTAGGTAACAAACCTCTTTCCAATACTAAAACACGTTGTTTAGGAAAAAGCTGTTTCAATTCTATCGCTGTACTGAGACCCACGATTCCGGCCCCAATAACAATGTGATCGTATTGTATAAAGCTTTCCTGCTCCCAGTAGCTAAACATAGTATCGATGATCTTTTTGTGTAATTAAAGTATACAAACAGTGCTTATGGCAATAATTACAACGCATTATTTGCGCCCTGCACTCTCATACATCTGCTCAATAATACGCACCACTTCTCTACCCTCTTCTGCTGTGGTCATTATGGGTTGGTCGTCATTAAGCACATCCACTACATTTTGAATCATCTTGTCATGGTTACTCATAGAGCCTTGATATAGACCATAGTCATTGTTTTTCGCACTGATATTTATCTCCGGTAACGCCTCCCCTTTTAACTGCTGGTATTCAATAGTGTTTAAATATTGTCCACCTATTTTCACCGTGCCACTTTCCGCAAACAAGGTTATAGAACCTTCCATATTCTTTTGGAAAGCACAAGTAGTAAAGTTGAAATTGACAATAGCATCATTTTGAGCCTGCATTACAAAACTACCGGCATCTTCAACCTCTGTATTATGTTGGTGTGCATAATTGTGTATAGCACCTTGTGACTTAACGATAGGCCCATTGAGGTAATACAGAATATCAACAAAATGGCTGAACTGAGTAAAAAGACAACCTCCGTCTTTAGCCATCTTTCCCCTCCAGTCACTCTCACTGTAATAAGCATCACCGCGATTCCAGAAACAGTTTACCTGCATCATATAAACCCTTCCAAGCTTGTTATCAGCCACAAGTTTTTTAACTTCCTGCACAGGAGGATTATATCTGTTTTGCTTAACTGCAAAAATAGTTTTGCCTACCTTTTTAGCAGTTGCTATCATACGGTCACATTCTGCAACGCTCATTGCCATAGGCTTCTCAACAACTACATGAAAACCGGCATTCAAACCGGCTATAGTGTGAGACTCATGAAGGTAATTTGGAGTGCAAACACATAGCACATCAAACTGTGTACCCTGCAACATATCGTTGAGCGAGGAATAAAAAGCGACGCCTGATGGCATCTTACTATTCAAAGTGGTATTTACATCACACACTGCAACCAACGATGTACTTGCATTATGTATAATATGCTCGGCATGACGACGACCAATATTCCCAAAACCTACTATAGCAAAACGAATATTATTCAATTTCTACAATTAAAACCCGTCCATCCGGGCAAGATCTAAACTATAAACCTATTAATAACCGATCTATTTCAAAATTATTGTCCCATACTACCAATCGTCATTCCTTCTTTTGCTTCTATTCCCTTCCACCTGACTTTTGCAAAACGCCTCAACTTCCTCTTTAGTGTATGAACTGGTTTGTATATTCCACTGATACAAGTGATTATCTGTACAATCAACAGATAGAGTACCATACCTCATCAACACCTCTTCAACCCCAGTCCACTCTATCAATCTTTTTCGCACTCCGGTTGGTAATTTTACCCCTTCCTCGTCAATTATCACATATTGCGCAACATTAGCTTTCCGCTCCCAAAATAGTGCAAAAGCGAGAACAACACTCAAAACACTGAACATACCAATTGGGAAGCGCCATTGCTGGTAAATAGAATATGCAGCCAATGTAACTGAAACAACCAACTCACCGATTCGCAATAAAGTATTATTTGACGGTTTTGTTACCCATTTATTTCGTCCGATTGTTGCAACCAACAAAGTTAAAGCCAGTATTAGCAGTGCAAGTCCCCAGTATGTAATCGTATAATTATAGATAAAAATAATGGCACCAGCGCCCAAAAATGCCATAGCGCATATAAGGTGTAAAGCAGTCACCTGCTGTTGCTTTACCCTTTCTTCTACTAATTGTAATTTGTATTCCATTATTTATTGTTTTGGGCTAAACAGCACCCTTTCCACCTGAAAGCCCGATTGTAGTGGAAATAAAAACATTCCATGACAATCGGGCAATAGATGTATTGTATTCAAAAATATTATCGACTATAGTTAGGTGCCTCCTTTGTAATCACAACATCATGAGGGTGGCTTTCTGCCATACTTGCTGCTGTAATTCTTACAAACTGCGATTCATTTTGCAATGTAGCAATATCCTTAGCTCCGCAATAACCCATACCTGCACGTAAACCACCAACAAATTGCTGCACTACCTCATTCAAATATCCTTTGTATGGTACACGCCCAACGATACCTTCCGGTACAAGTTTCTTTACATCTGCTTCCATATCCTGAAAATATCTGTCTTTAGACCCTTCCTGCATTGCCTCTACAGAGCCCATGCCTCGGTAAGATTTAAACTTACGACCTTCATAAATTATCGTTTCTCCAGGGCTTTCTTCTGTACCTGCAAAAATGGAACCTGCCATGATACATGCTGCACCTGCGGCTATGGCTTTAACCATATCACCGGTGTAACGGATACCACCATCGGCAATAACCGGAATACCTGTTTTTTTCAAAGCTTGAGATGCTTCAATAATAGCAGTAAGTTGTGGCGCACCTGCGCCTGTAACAACACGAGTTGTACAGATAGAACCGGGACCTACACCCACTTTCACTCCATCTGCACCGGCATCAGCAAGTGCTTTAGCACCGGCAGCTGTAGCCACGTTTCCGGCAATGATAGGCATATTCTTAAATGCCTTTTTAACCTTCTTAACGGCATCAATAACACCCTTAGAGTGACCATGTGCACTATCCAATGTGATCAAGTCAACACCGGCATTTTTCAATGCATCTACCCTATCAAGAATATCTGCGGTAATACCTATTGCCGCACCTGCCAACAAACGACCCATTGTGTCTTTTGCAGCATTTGGATGGCTCTTCAGTTGCAGCGTATCTCGGAATGTGATTAGCCCAATCAATTTACCTTTCTTATCAACTATAGGTAATTTTTCAATTTTGTATTGCTCTAGTATACCTTCTGCTTTAAGCATATCAGTACCCAATGGTGCAGTTACCAAACGATCTTTGGTCATCACCTCGCTTACCTTCTTTTTGAGGTCTTTTTCAAAACGAAGATCACGATTAGTGAGCATACCTACCAGCAGATAATTTTTATCTACAATAGGAATACCACCAATGCGGTTCTCCTTCATTATTTTGATGGCATCGCCCACCGTCGCCTCCGGGGTCAAAGTAATTGGGTCAATGATCAAACCATTCTCAGAACGCTTCACTTTGCGAACCTGATCTGCCTGACGCTCAATACTCATGTTCTTGTGCAATATACCCAAACCACCCTCACGAGCCAGCCCAATAGCTAACGGTGATTCCGTAACAGTATCCATAGCCGCTGAGACCATTGGTATGTTAATCCTTATGTCTTTTGTAAGATTGGTTGAAATGTTTACTTCGCGGGGGAGAACTTCGGAGTAAGCGGGCATAAGGAGTACATCATCAAATGTAAGTCCTTCGCCATAAAACTTAGATTTTATTGCCATGCGCAAAGGTAATTCAAATTTTAAAAAAATAAAAACATTGATATTATCTTAACACATAAACCTAGAATGAACATAAAATGACAAAAAAAAATCACATTAAACACTCAGAAAATCAAAGCGTGATCACTTTTTTTGTAGTGGCCATGTTCCTTGTAGTTCCATCGAGCTGCAACTGCTTTTCGATAAAAACATTTGAACACTTCGTATTTCCGTAGGCCAATGTAACCAAATATACCTCTTTGCCTTGCACATGTATTTCCTCACCAAAAGCTAAAACCTGCTCTAACAATGGAATATTTCCTTTAGCAGGATTACCTGACAAATAAGTGATATATAGTTTTTGGTCACCACCAATTTCTTTAAAAGGATTTTGTGCTACAGTTCGCTTTATCTCTTCAAGCGACCTAACTATAGTAACCACCCTGTAACCCAATGCCTGTTCAAGCATTTGCTCAACAATTATCCTCAACTCATCAGACTTTAATACTTCAGCTGTAAAGACAACATTTCCGCTTTGTATATACGTAACCACATTCTTAAACCCGGCACCAACAAATATGCTCTTCAACACATCCATCTTAATAATGTTTTTGCCGCTAACGTTTATTCCCCTTAAAAATGCTACATAACGCTTCATAAAATACAATTCAGATAACGGCGAAGATAACCTTCTTTATAATTTATTGGAATCTAATACCAGACGCAAACCAAAGAAATGTATAAAAAAGCTCGTCTGATTAATGATAGCTATTATTAAATGCCATACATTCATATCATATAAATTTCAACCTTTATGCTCACAAAAAAATTACTACGAATAACCGCCTTAACGTTGGCGCTATCAATCCCTGTTTTTCTATCCGCCAAAGAAAAGAAAACATACAACAGATCTGCATTTAGCACTTATCGTAATTTACCGGCAAACAAAACAGCCGGCAATAAAACACGCGACAAAATATCTACTGAATTTAAAGGATGGTCTGTAACCACAGATAAGCTTAATGGTAGCTTCACTGACATTACAGGTCCGGGAATTACACTGGAGGGAAAATCTACTACAGATAAATCATTGTCTGCAATTCAACAAAAGCTGAGCGGTTTAGGTGTTAAATCAGACGAATGGGTTAAAACCAATGAATATGATGCACCAAAGGCTTCTTATGTTAACTACAAACAAGTTATCAATCAACATGATGTAGTTTTTGCATCACTAAACTTTCGATTTGCTAAAACTGGGGAATTAGTCAGAGTACAAATGAAGAATTATGGTGAGCCATCTGCGAACCTCAGTCCTAAATTAAGCACTGAAAATGCCAAGAAAGCAGCAATAAGTGACATAACAGGTATTACCGTAACCAATGCTCACATAGATGCAAACTGGTCCTGGTTTCCAATACCAAAAGAAGGAGGATATGAACTTCACCCCGCTTGGCACTTTAAAATAAAAGCTAAGGTAGAAGGCAGTGTACCTCTAATACTTACAGGATATGTAGATGCTATATCAGGCGAAATACTTTACAGAACAAATGATGTGAAAGAAACAGGATTTGATTTAACTGTAAAGGGTACTGTTTACAAAAATGGCACTCTCCACCCCTCAACATTAGAAGCACTCCCAGATCTCTGGGTAAATAATGGTCTTTCTACGGTGTTTACAGATACAACTGGATATTGTAACAGTGCCACATGGTTACTCCCAATAACCAGCAGCATTCCTCTGGCAGGCAAATGGGCTACAGTTATTGACTCTGTAACAGGCAACACACCCACATTTACGAATATTGTAAGTGCATCTGGCACAACATATACCTATCCAACAACTGCTCCATCAAGCAATAGACACGTGAATGCTTATTATCACGTAAATAGGGTACATAATTTCATGAAAGGCTTCTTTCCTACGTTTACAGATATGGACTTTTCATTACCTACCAACGTAGATCTTTCTAGTGGAACATGTAATGCATTTTACGATGGGACTTCAATAAACTTCTATGCTGCTGATGCACAGTGTAATTCATTTGCAGAAATTGGCGACATCATATATCATGAATATGGGCATGGCATAAGTGATCATTTTTACCTTACCCACACACCTGGCAGTTCCATTATGAATGGAGCACTTAATGAAGCTAATTCTGATGTTTGGGCAATGAGCATTACGCATAATCCAATTTTAGGTGAAAATTCATTTACAGGATATGGAGGCTTCATTCGCAGGTACGACAATACACCGCAAGTTTACCCTATTGACTGGCAAACATCAATGTATGCAGACCCGCATTACAATGGAGAGATTATTGCAGGATGTTGGTGGGATGTAGGTGTAAATTTAGGTAACGTAGATTCAATGGCTAAATTATTTACAGATGTTTACTACGATGTTCCTGATGGTCCTGATGGAACAGAAGGTGCAGTTTATCAATCTATTCTTGTAGATGCATTAATGGCAGATGATAATGACGCAAATCTAAATAATGGCACACCTCATTACAGTCAAATAGTTGGCGCATTTGCAAAACATGGTATATACCTTGAGGGAGAAACAGTCCTTAACCATACCGAATTAGCTAATCAGGCAGCAAACGTAGGCATTCCGGTAACTGCATCACTTACTGTTGACAACCCATCGTTTATACACGACCTCACACTTAATTACAGGATAAATGGGGCAGGTACTTGGACCTCTGTTGCACTAACCGGAACAGGGCCTTATACCGGCACAATTCCGGCACAGCCGCAGGGAACAACAGTGGAATACTTTTTTACGCTTCACGATGCACTAGGGACGGCGAATGCATATTTCCCGATTACGTGCAACCCAACAATGATTAATGAGCAAACAACCATACCCTATCAATTTGGTGTAGGTATTTTAGATGTTGCACACAACGACTTCGAAGGTTCTGTAACAGGATGGAGCATTGGCAACAATGCAGGAGATGACGCAACAGATGGCATTTGGCAAGTTGGAACACCAGTAGCATCAAGCTATTATCCTTATCTAACATCCTTCCCAATGGCTGACCATACAACAGGAACAGGTAAAATTTTAATGGCAGGATCTGGTGCAGGTAGCAGTGGAGGAACTGTTGTTACTGCCGGAACAACAACTGCACTGACTCCTATTTTAGACTTAACCACATTTGTGAATCCGGTGATTGAATATTTCAGATGGTACTCTAATGAACAAATTCAAAACTACAAGAATGATCCTTGGATTGTACAAATACGCAACACTGCAAACAACAATTGGCAGACTGTGGAAAGAACATATCAGGCTGACTTACAGTGGCGTCGCAGAATATTCCCTGTGCGTGCATATCTCCCTTCCTCAGCCACCCATGTTCAATTAAAATTTGCAGCTTCCGACTCTTTATTAAGTACATGGAATAACAATGGACAGAGCATAACAACTGCCGGAGTTGATGATTTTTTCATTCATGATATTATTTCACACGTAGGTGTTAACAATGTAGCTATTCAGAGAGCAAAGGTTTCTCCCAATCCTGCAGACAACAAGATAAATATAACACTAGAGGACAATAGTAACAATGGGCGTATTACGCTCTATGACATTACCGGGAAAAGTATAATAAGCATAGCTATAACACAAGGCAACAACAGTTACTCACTTACTACTGATGAAGTATCTTCTGGAATATACAATCTGCTGATACAAACAGACAAAAGTGTTCAATACCAAAAAGTAGTCATCACTCACTAAGAAAGAATAGATTCAAGTTGATTTATAACAAAGAAGCCATCTCATCAGATGGCTTCTTTGTTATAAATAGAGTAATAAAATTTAGTTAAGCTCAACTATCTCCCCTATCAAAGTAGCAGAGGTTGCTTGTAACACCTTTACATGTACATAATCTCCCTTTTTTAAATCATTACCCACCTTAGGAAATACGATTACTTTATTTTGTGTACTGCGTCCACACCAGTCATTTTCACTCTTCTTACTGTTGCCTTCTATTAATACTTCAAACGTTTTACCTATGTCTAGCTTGTAACTAATCGCCTGGTTGTCTTTCTGAACTTTAATGATCTCAGCAAGTCTTCTGCTTTTTACCGGTTCCGGCACATCATCTGTAAACCTGCGTGCAGCCAATGTTCCGGGACGCTCGCTATATGAATACATATATGCCATATCAAAATTGCAAACCTGCATCAATGATAATGTATCCTGATGTTCTTCTTCTGTTTCTGTACAAAAGCCCGAAATAACATCTGTGCTGATACCGCAATCAGGCATAATTGTTCTGATTCGCTGCACCTTATGCAAATACCACTCGCGTGTATACGTGCGATTCATTTGTTGTAATATACGAGTATTACCGCTCTGCACAGGTAAGTGAATGTACTTGCAAATATTATGGTACTTAGCCATCGTATACAATACATCGTCTGTAATATCTTTAGGATGCGAGGTACTGAAACGAACACGCAACAATGGAGATATTAATGCCACCCGCTCTAATAAATGTGCAAACGTAGCATCAACACCATCAGCACTCGTGTAATAATAGCTATCAACATTTTGCCCTAGGAGGGTAATTTCTTTATATCCTTGTTCAAACAAAACCCGACATTCGTTGAGGATGCTTTCCGCATCTCTGCTGCGCTCCCGCCCACGAGTAAATGGCACTACACAAAAAGTACACATATTGTTGCAGCCACGCATGATACTAACAAAAGAAGTAACCCCATTGCTATCTAAACGAACAGGAGCAATATCTCCATAAGTTTCTTCTCTGCTCAGTAATACATTTACACTTTTTTGACCGCCCTCGGTTTCTGCAATGAGCCCAGGTAAACTGCGGTAAGCATCTGGCCCCACTACTATATCAACAAGTCGTTCCTCTTCCAGCAATTTTGCTTTCAGTCGCTCCGCCATGCAGCCAAGCACACCAATGAGCATGCCGGGGTTTCTTTCCTTCACCTTTTTAAATGCCTGTAAACGTGTGCGAATTGTTTGCTCCGCCTTGTCTCTGATTGAGCAAGTATTGAGCAATACCAGACTAGCTTCCTCTACCTCTCTGGTAGGGCCATAGCCTTCTTCATGCAGTATAGATGCAATTATTTCGCTGTCGCTGAAATTCATGGCGCAGCCATAACTCTCAATATAAAACTTCTTATGAAACTGGTTAGGATCATTTACAAATGGAGCATACGCCTCACCCTGCCTGCTTTCATCTACAACCTTATGCAGCACTTCAGTCATTATTAAAATTACAATTTATCGCACAAAGTTAGGTGATAAAAGGAGAAGAAATACCATTAAATGAGGAAAGTAAAACATCAGATTAAAACACAATGTTTCAAAATAAAACAAACCGGGCAGCCTCTGTAAAAGCTGCCCGGCAAACATAAATGACTATTTCATTATTCCTTAACTAACCTATGCACTACTTTTTGATCACCCTGTGTAAGTTCAACCATATATATTCCGGATGCCAGTGTTGCTAAAGGAACATTAACTACTCCACTCTGCAACACACCAACATGTTCATTATATACACTTACACCACTCATATCAGTTATTCTCAAATTCACATCGTCCTTACTTGATGAAACAAAGCTGATCTTAACTTCATCAGTTGCCGGATTTGGCGTCATTGTAACAGCAAATCCAGATACCGGAACATTCTTTTGAATCGCTTTCAGACTAATTTCAAAACGATCATCGCCTTGCGTGGCTGCATTATTGGTAATGGTAAATCTGTACTCTGCACCATTATTAAGCGCTACAAACTTATTCAACAATTTATCGTGCAAGTATAGACTTCCCCCTTCAGGAATGGCAATATTATCTGCCTTTATTATCAATTCCTGATTATACGCACTGCCAACTCCTAATGGAATAACCTTATCGCTTCTGTACGGACGAGCATCAATAGCAAGTTTACGACCGTCATCAGCAATACTGTAAAATTTGAAATCAGTACTAAGGAGTTTAACTGCATCCTGAGTTTTATCCTCTTTATCAGTAGCTTCGTCTGTAAATCTAAACCGTAGCATGTCCCATTGATTGTATGCCGCATCATAGATATTTAAAGTTGTATACTCCTGAGTGGCTTTGAACAGATACTGGTCATAACTAGCACCTTTATTTGACTCTGCAAAACTTAAGGTTGCACCATTGTGATCAGCCCTAACTTGAAAAGCACCATAAGCAGCCAAATAATACGGAGTTGCGGATGAAGTACCTATTGGTACAGCAATGTAAGTACCACCACCCGTTGTTCTTGGATTCCACACGTAGAATGCAGCACCTTTAATTTGTCCGGCTACTTTTGCATTATACAAGATAGTACCTATATCTACCGGAGAAGGATATGGATTACCAACCATATTTAAAGATTGATGTGCAGTATCAGCTCCTTGTTGCAAAGTAATTGTCTGCGGACCTTGATTGACATTCCCTGACATCTTTATAGTTGTGTCAAATGGTGTATAAGAGTACCAGTAATCAAGACCTTGCTGTTTTTGACCTCTGAAAAACAAACGGATTCCTTCATACTTATGAAACAGATTATTCCCAGATGCACCACCATTTATCTGCGTAAACTTAACCCATCCTGTATCGTAAGAAAGAAGATCATTTGACAACAACGGATTATACCAAAAAGCAGAAGGCGCATTTGAAGCCGTTGTTGTGAATCCATTTGCAGCACCATTAGTACCTGTTATATCAATATACTGCTGCAACTGACTCAATGAGATATCAGCGTTAAACGGATGACTGATGAATCTGAATCTTCTGTAACCGCCTTCAATAAATTGATCTGCTTTTAACTTACCTGAAATTGCAGCACCGGATGCAGGCAACTCAGCAATACGTGCTGAAGAGAATGAACCTCCTGATGACAATTCTAAACTGTCATTCGTAGTCAACGTTCCGGAAGTAATATATAATGTGCTGCCAATAGTAACATAAGCACCGGTATCTATTGTTGCGCCAGAGGCATTTTTCAACTCCAGATTATTTACAGTACCCCTACCTCTGATCATTTGCGCAATATTATTATTCAATACTACTTTACCGGCACCCGATATATTTGTATTGTTGGTAAATACGCCCTTAACTTTTAACGATGCTCCACTATTTATAATCAATGAAGAACCAGCATTCAGTGTTATATTTTTTGCAAACCCACTGTCTGAAGCCGAGATTACGGGAGCATAAGCAGCACTACTTATTGTAACATTATCACTATTTGTTGGTGCGAATCCACATGACCAGTTTGTCGCATAATTCCATTCAGTCTCATGTCCTAAAGAACCACCAACCCATTGCATAGGAACCGGACTTACCGTAACCGTATCGTTCAGCACATTTGTACATGCAGGATTGTGTGCATCTGTAATAATATAGGTGTGAGGTGCAGATATAATACCTGTGCTCAATGCATGTGTTGTACCGTAAAAAGTAAAGCTATTTACTAATCCATTGTCAATTGTATAGTCTACAACTGTACTATCAGTACCTGAAAAATTAATATTACCTGCATAACCTACACATGGAGCCGCTACTGATGTTACAGTAGCTGTTGGAGCTGCATAAACATGTGCTTGTATACCATAAGAACTACTTCCACATAAACCATTTGACACAGTAACAGCACCACTATATAATCCGGGCGTTCCAGCCGATGGAATAACAAGCGGAATTGTTCCGCCAGTCAACGTTCCACCAGTAACATCTACAAAACCACCCACTGTTTCTGCAGTTGCATCCCAGTTAATATCATATGTAGTCGGACTACCTGTCACACTACCGTAGGAGATTGAAGATGATGTAGTTGGCTGGCAAACACTTGGAGTAGCACCTAAAGCAATAGATGGAACTGTATTTACAGTAACTGCTGTCGAAGATGAAGCATTATTGCACCCTACACCACTGTAATGTAATGACAAACTATACGAATGAGTAGAGGTTAGCGTTGGCGTAATGACAGGAGATGTTGATGTAGCAGAGGTTACAGTACTGATATCTGCACCAGACCAAGTGTATGTAGCGCCCCCCACACCACCAGCTGTAGCAGCAGATAAAGTGATTGTTCCACCAAGACATAATGAACTTGTAGAAGGTGTTATAGAACTTATTGACGGTTGTGCATAAGGAGTAACTGTTGCAGATACCGCCGGCACTGATGAGGTACAACCAGAACCCGAATAATTTGCAATAACACTATATGTGGCAGCAACTGTTGGCGATACAGATACAGTAGTTGTACCTACTGAACTAACAGTATTACTATATCCATCAGAACCAGTCCAAACATAAGATACAAAAGAACCTGAACCACCGGATAATGTACCTGCGGACAATGTAACAGCACCACCAGTACATAATGTTGTTGTGGAAGGCGTTACACTTGCAATAGATGGAACTGCATTAACGGTAACACTCACATTAGATGTTTTACCTGAACACGCACTATACAGATCATTAGTAACGACTGTATATACCTGAGTTGCTGACAAACCTGATGATACAGGGTTATATACGGCAATACTGCTCAATGCGGTAGATGGGGACCATGCATAATTATAACTTGGGGTGCTAAATCTCCATCCCTGAGGCGCAGCAGATGTAATTGCATAAGTTGCATTATTCTCGCCTGTGGCGACAACTGCAGATGTACCCGTACTATTCTGAATACCACAAGTCTTGGTAGAGCTAGACGTATTCGCAACCATCAATTCCACATTGTTTGTGGTTTCATGTAACACAATTTGCCCCGTATTGGTTGTAGAACCAGAAGCATCAGGAATTGCATTGTAATTGATAATAAATGATCTATTAGGTGCGCTACCCATTGTACCATAAGTAATACTACCACTACTTACTATCATATCATGCCAGAAAAGAGCAATCATACTCTTAGGTACAGACCCGCTCGATGATGGCAAGGTAACCGGAGAATATGCCCCACTGGAGAACCCGGTAGCAAAATTGATATAACCATTTGCTGAAATGTTCACACTACTATAGTTTACACCATATAATGTAAATGTAAAAGGCATCGCAACATTAATATAACCGTCATCATTTCCGCCTGTCCAACTTGATGCACTAGTCAGTGTGGTAGGACTAGTCAGTGTAGCTAGAGAATACGGTATGGCATTCGTTACAAATGAAGTAGGACTACTCACAATATCTGTAAGTGAGCTAGACCCACCAACACATATTGTAGCATCATTAGCTGTTACCGTTACAGTTGGTGTAATTCCAACAACAAGATAAGTAGTTGCTGAGCTGGTGCAACCACCAACCGTTGCACTTAATGTATATGTACCAGATGCCGCAGTAGTAACAGAGGATATTGTAGGATTCTGTGAAGCTGATGTAAAGCTATTTGGCCCAGACCATGAGTATGTGGCACCACCAACACCAGTAGTAAGACTTACTGTATTACCACTACAAACAGGGCCATTATTACTTATTGTAATTGAAGAACCATTTATAGTCTCTGATTGTGTTGCAGCAGTTCCGCACCCTGTTGAATAAGAAATGATGGCAGAACCATTCGACACACCCGTTACTGCACCTGTAGATGCATTTACAGATGCTATAGCCGTATTACTGGAAGACCAAGTACCTCCAGCTGTTACATTACCCAGAGTAACAGATTGTCCTACACAAACACTTGTAGTACCTGTAATAGAAGAAGGAGATGTATTACTTACTGTCAATGCAAACGCTACCCCACAACTTCCAATAGTATAAGATATTGTTGTTGCTCCTGTAGATGCCCCACTTGTCACAACACCTGTAGATGAGTTTATACTCGCAACACTGGTATTCGTGCTTGTCCAAGAACCACTACCCACACCATCTGTTAAAGTAATAACTGAACTATTACACATTGTTGAAGACCCGGAAATCGCAGAAGGTGTTGTATTCACAGTAAATGACGCTGTACCAACAGCACCACATGGAGTAGTATAACTTATTGTTGCAGAACCTGCACTTACCGCATAGACAATACCTAGTGTCGCATCAACTGTTGCTATTGCCGTATTAGTACTTGTCCATGTTCCGGAAGCAACTGTTGCACTCAGATTACTGGTTCCCCCAACACATGAACTGAGCGTACCTGATATCACAGGGGTTGTATTAGCATTTACCGTTACGTATGCTGATACCACTGGGCTACTGGTACAACCTGTACCCGGATAGGTAACAGTAAGGCTATAGTAACCACTAGCAGCTGTTGTTGTAGGGCTAAATGACACAGGACTTACCGATGACGCACTTGCAGAACTAGTATAACTATTTGGACCGGACCATGAATAAGATGCCATTGTTCCTAATCCAGAAGGTGTACCCGTTTCACTCAAAGTGATCACACTACCCGAACAAACAGGATTAGGTGCAGCAGAAATTGTACCTGCTGTGGGCAATGCATTAACAGTTGCCGTTACTGGAGTACGGGCACTCAAACATCCGGCTACTACCTTCCAATCATAAAAGAAGAAATAATACGGATCATACGTTGATGAGTTTAATGTTATAGAATTGAAATTTGTAGTGTACGGGAATGCATTTGTACTACTACCATATTGATATACCGCATTAGCTCCGGCAGAACTAAAAGCCATTTGATAGTTTCCCGGTGGCAGATAAAAATTCACTGGTACAGTTTGAGCAGTTCCACCACCTGCCGCACCGGCAACAAAACCGGAATATGAGGCAACCGCTGTTGAACCGGAATAAACTGATATTGTAAATGCATAAGCTGCAGTAGCTCCAGAATAATATGGATAAATTTTGACTGATTGAATCGTACTGGTTGTATTTACTGTGAAGTTAATACCTGTTCCTGGCCCCGTTCCTCCCGTTAGGTTAAACAATGTGGCCCCGCTGATAGCAGATTGACCAACACTTTGAGGGTTACCATAATTACCGAATGAATCAGCAACATAATATATTGTAGTTGAAGATATGGAAGGAGTATTAAATGTTGTCCCAACACCTAATGGAGTTCCTCCTGTTGATGCCGAGAACCACTCTAATGTAGTACTAGCGGGCCCTGTTGCCGCCAATGATACAGAACCTGTACCACATCTTGACCCTGGAGTAGTTGTAGTAACTGAAGGGCTGTATTCTGTACCTGTAGCAACACTCGATGTCGCAACTAACGATCCATTACAATAAGCACCCGACTTGTAATTAATTGATGATGATGTGCCAGCAATTGATGGTGGGGTTGCAGAATAATTATTGCTTGTTGCTCCTGATATATTACTGTAGCCAGAACCATAATCTTGCTGCCACTGTAATACCAAATCTGCAGGGTCAGGTGACAAAGTCAATATAGCTGTTGAACTTGTACCACACATAATTGTTGGCGCTACAGTTGCCGTAAATGATGGAACAGATGTGATAACATAACTATTAATAGTTGGTGTAGCAACTGTAGGGAATGCACCTGACGTAAGTGCCACACTTGAAGGACAATATCCCGATGCATAGCCAACAGTTTTGGAAGAAACCAACGGAGTGCTATTATTATCTTGTGCAATTACAAAATAGTATATTGTTGTTCCTGCTGCTGCAGTATGATTGAGCAAAGTATAATCCGGAGTAAAAGTATAAGGTGATGATGAATTAGATGCCTCAACATACTTCCAACCATCAACACTACTATTATTTGTTGTCGCATATATATTCGCATCAGCACTTCCTCTGTAATACAGTCTTGGCTTGGTACCAGGAGTTGAATTTATTCCTGTACCTGAAGTTATTATGGTACTTAATGTTGGCGGAGCAGCAATACAATAGCTAATTGAATTGAGTGCTGAATAAGTTATTACCGGTGCACCATTAGTTGGATATGAACCAATTAACTCTAACGCGCCCCTACAAGGTGGATTGTTCCTTGTCACTACAGAGTAATCAGTAGTAATTGAAGGTGAACTTATTTGCAATCCTGAACGATACGCATAAGTAGATGAAGTGGGAATATACATTCCGGCAGAGCTTCCTGCAGACAAATTATTCTCTGTGTTTGTTTGACTTTCCCTTCCGCTTCCCATATACAACTTATATTGAGAACCGCACAAATTAAAACTTGCATCATTGGTAAGATTATACCCATTAGTTACTGCGCCACCACCTGTTTGCTCAGCATAAAAATAATTTTGTGTACCACTGTTCACGTAATAGACGTTGTAATTACCATCATAATTTGAGGTTGTTGGAGCAGTCCCTCCTGTTCCTGAAACATTACGTCTAACACAAGCTGCAATACCTGTGCCCGACAAAGTGCTGCTCGTTGCAATATTAATTATGTTATTTTTCAGCGTTAAGAGACTACTACCTGAAGGGAATAGAACACCTGTAACTCCAAAATTTGCTCCTCCGGACAAAGCAGGAAAATAAATTGTATTGAAATATACATTCCATGTTGGGCTAGTTGCTGTCATGTTTATACCTACAATTGCGTTAGGTGCACTGGCTGATGGAGCTGTAAAAGCAGAAAGAAAATTATTATAAACATTATACACATAGCTGGCAGTTGCTGATGGCAAATACAAACCATTTACCTGAGTAGTTGCACCCGCAGAAGTTCCTGCACTAAGACTGTAAATGTTGTTCTTATAAATATTACAAGTAGTAGCTACTGCTCCCGTTGCATATATTCCATATAATACAGCATTAGCAGTACCTCCTGCAGTTGTATTAAAACTGTAAATCTGGTTACTGTAAATATTAGGAGAAGTTCCATTGGCAAGATAAATACCATAAAGCGACGGAGCAGTAGTACCGGTTGCAACAAAATTGCTCATGATATTGTTGTATACATTAAACACCGACGTAGTTGTTCCGGACAAATTAAAACCGAATACACTACCTGACGCACCACTACAATATAAGCTATCAATTCTGTTCCCTGATAATGTTCCACCACCGCAGTTTACTGAAGCAGTCCCGGGGCTGTTATATGTTGAGTATGCAATACCGTAAATGTTGCCCCCACAAAGAATGCTATCAATATAATTATTAGATGTAACCATATTAAAATAAGCATTATAGTCTATGCTTATTCCTGTTACATTACCCGTTCCGGCAGATATATGCTGAACGGTATCATTAGTAATAACCCTAGCCTGAGAAGACGCTGAAGCACTTATTATACCGTAATAGTTAGAACTACCTGCAACTGTAACATTACTCATGTTATTATTTGCAATAGTCGTCGTATTAAATATACTTCCATTTCCTACATTAAAGATCCCATAGAGATTCCCACCGGATCCTGTTTTTATCATCCTACCAGATATTACGTTGCCGCAAATACTATCAGTAGGGTTTTCATAAGAATCATATATCAGGTATATACCCCCGGTTGTATTACTCAATCCGGATGTAGACTTAAATACGTTATTATTTATTGTTGTTTTTACACCACTTGAATTACCTGCAGAAGCGGCACTATATAAGAAAGCGGTAACAGATGTAGTTGCTGTAGTAGTTGAAATATCAATAGTATTGTTATTAAAAAAGCTATTTGCAATAGCTGTTGCAGGTGAGCTGTAAATACCTATTATTTGTGCTGCGCCTGTTTGCTTAATCTTTATATTATTATTGCTAATTGTTCTGGTGGTACCGGCAGTTGGTGCATAAATTCCGTAAGAAGATCCTCCAACATTTATATCAATGCTATTCCCATTTATTGTACCTGTTGTTACTGTACCTGTCACCAGATATATACCATTAAAAATACCTGTAGTCCCTAAAGGCGTAGAAATAATATTATTACTTACATCTGCAGTAGTTATTGCACCTGAGTTGTATACCCCATAAGTAGTATAAATACCCGGAGAAATCGCCAGTATATTATTGTCAAATGTACCCGTACCCAAAGTTCCGGTATTTAAAATTCCATAACCCGGGCCGGCAATACTAACAGTATCATAAGAAAATGTTGCACCTGTTGATGCATTACCCGTGTTGTATATGCCAAACATATTGAAACTGGTATTAGACGTAGCAGTAATGGTAATTTTATTATTACTCATACTTGGGGCTGGAATAGCCACCGCATTATTGTATATACCATACGACCCCCCAGTTGGGTTACCGGTTACAAGTGTGTTGACTGTGTTATTATCATAGTTACAAGTCGAAATTGCTCCTGTTGCCGTCGCAATACCTATGATTGCTCCTGTTGCGGTCCTGTTAAAGCAAATATTATTTGTAAATGTAGCTGTAGATAATGCGCCAGTATTATAAACATTGTAACAAGTAAGCCCGGTTGTATTGGTATCATTAATATTATTGCTATTGAAGTTTGCCACCAAAGCAGCCGCTGTATTATATATTCCATATAAAGTGCCGGAAGTTGCATTTAAATACAACGTATTATTATTAAATTTCAACGTTGCATAAGTAGCACTACCAGATGCATTTTGTATACCTGCATATACAGAAGTAGCTGCTGTAACTAACTGAACCTGATTTCTAGTTACTTGTGTTGTAAATGTTGAAGAAGAGGCACAAGCACCTACGAAAATACCATTTACTGTATTTGTAGTAGAACCAGTAGCAAGAAAAATTTTATTATAATTTACATTCAATCCGTTATTATTCACAGCATAAATCCCGTCCTGCTCTGTTTTCACATAATTCACATAAGCTGTAGCCATTACCATATTTGCTGTTCTGTTACCTAAGCTTATTGTATCGCCATTGCCAGAAGCACCTACGACTGTGTTCAATTCATTATAAGTGGCATTACCAAGCAGCACAATACCGGATGTTGTACCATAAACGGTATCTTGATAATACTTGTTACCACTATTTGCACCGGTAGCTGATGCAGGATTATCAGCTGTTGTGTAAGCTGTTGTAAATACATTACTTGAGTTAGAATAGATACCAATGTTACATGTATAGGTGTTACTCAACTGTATCTTACAATTACTGATAGTACAGTTTTGCGACCCTACGTGTGTAGCTGCAATTGTTGCACCTACTATAGCTACACCAAACTCAGTCATATTGTTTGTAGCAGCAATAGTAGTATTCGCCCCATTTTCTATTATTCGTAAACCGGAAATTGTTACATAACTAGTACCTGCAATTGTTATCACCGCATCATTATAATTTGTAACCGGTGTTGTTATTGCAGCTGCGGTAAGCAAGTGGTTATTACCTCTGATGACGAGCGGATTACTTGCTGTAGGTGCATTAGTGGCTATTCTTATTACATAGCCATTACCAACAGCTCCCGAATAAGAACCCGATGCACCAGCTAGCGGTGCCGTTTCATCGACCGTAAGATTTATTGTTACACCTCCCGAACCAACACCATTCGTGTTTAATGCATCAATGGCTGCCTTTAATGTAGTATATGTATAACCGGGGCCTACATTTACAGTTCCGGTAAGTTGAGCCTGTGCATTGTAATTGAAGATAAATGCAATAATTATTAAAAGAGATGAACTTTTCATCTTAAAGGCAGTAGAGATTTTCATAATTGGTGATGATTAAAAGTGATAAGCAATACAATTCAGAAACAGTATTTCAGCTAAATAATGTTCTTCGGAATTTTTCAAAAATGCATAAATAAATTTCAACAATTGTCATTCAGATATTTTTAAATTAATCATTAATTAAAATAAAAAACATAGTATTATTTTAATCAAACATAAAACAAACAATGTATTAAATTCTAAAAAGTTCACAAACGGTCGAAAAAAGTGATAAAAGGTAAATAATGTCAATTTCAAAGCGCACAATATTAAATTAACAAGAAGTAAATCTACAAAAACTATCTTCTATTTCACAAACAATAAATTATATTTTATTTTAATGACACTTATAAAAATATCAAAATTTATTGATAAATGAATATATAATTATACAATAATCAAATAATATAAACTATTAGTTAATGAAAATAATTGCAAAAAAGCAGAAAATATTTTCCAATCCTTCCAAAAAAATACACTCCACAATCTTATTTTAATATTAAGATCTGGCTTGCCGTATAAGCACACATACTATAACTTGCATTCATGTCTCAAAAAATTAGCTACCAACAACTATATACTTTCACCAATGCCGTTTTCTCTGCAATAGGCTGTAGTGAAAAAGATGCAACTACCGCAACAACTGTTTTATTGTCTGCAGATATTAGAGGTATAGATAGTCATGGCATAGCCAGGCTCACCGGATATATTCGGCTATGGGAAGCAAAACGAATCAATGCAACACCCGATATTAAAATAACGTATGAAACGCCATCGACAGCTGTTGTGGACGGTGATGCAGGACTGGGACTCGTTGTAGCTCCTTATGCAATGCAAGTAGCCATAGATAAAGCTGCAATAGCTGGCACAGGCTGGGTCAGTGTCCGTAATAGCAATCACTTCGGCATAGCAGGATACCATGCTATGATGGCATTGAAGCATGATATGACCGGTATAGCAATGACTAATGCAAGCGCATTGGTAGCACCAACGTTTTCCACAGAACGTATGTTGGGGACTAACCCAATTGCGGTGGCTATTCCGGCAAACGAACAGCCACCGTTTGTTGCTGATTTTGCCACAACAACTGCATCTAATGGAAAATTGGAAATCCTACAACGAAAAAATGAAGCTTCTCCTCTCGGATGGGTACAAGATAAAGAAGGGAACAATTCTACAGATGCACATGCGCTTAAAACTGGCGGCATCATGCTCCCTTTGGGTAGCGACAGGGAACATGGCAGCCATAAAGGATACGCTCTGGGAAGCATTGTAGATATTTTCTCAGCAATATTTAGCGGTGCTAGTTATGGCCCTTGGGCCCCACCATTCCCTGCTTATGTACCTATGCCTGAAAACATGCCGGGAAAAGGTCTTGGACACTTCTTTGGAGCAATGCGCATAGATGCGTTCAGACCCGCAGACGAATTCAAACAACACATGGACAACTGGATCACCCGCTTCAGAAATGCGACCCCTGCTCCGGGACATGAAAAAGTATTGATTCCAGGTGACCCTGAAAGAGAAATGGAACTCATTCGTATGACGGAAGGTATTCCTGTAAACGACAGTGTATGCGACGAATTAGACGCAATCGGAAAGAAATTCGGGATAAAACTATAGTACTGTGTTAATCATATACTGAAATGGCGGCTTCATTGTTTGAAGCCGCCATTTCAGTATAGTCAATATTTTATACTATTTAAGTGCTAATGCAAGCACCTCATTGACATCAGTAACATAATGGAACTTTATGCCCTTAATGTACTCTTTATTAATTTCATCAACATCCTTTTCATTCTGCTTCGGCATTATGATTGTCTTGATACCGGCACGTTTTGCAGCAAGTGCTTTCTCTTTAATACCACCCACTGGCAATACCTGTCCACGTAGAGTTATCTCACCTGTCATTGCCAAATAAGGCTTTACTTTTCTTCCGGTAAATGCTGAGGCAAGGGATGTAAACATGGTAATACCTGCGCTTGGACCATCCTTAGGAACTGCACCTTCCGGCACATGCACATGTACATTAGACTCATCTATCTTTTCCATCGAAATGCCATATTCATCAGCATGAGCACGAAGGTAAGACATAGCAGTTGTCGCACTTTCCTTCATTACGTTACCTAGATTACCGGTCAATGTGAATGTACCCTTACCCTTAGACAAGGACGTTTCAATAAACAAAATATCCCCACCTACAGATGTCCACGCAAGCCCCACAACTACACCAGTTGGGTGTCCTTTGGTATAGATATCATTATTGTAACGTGGCTTACCCAATATAGTTTCTATTGCCTCAGCAGTCACCTGCTTGGGCACATCTTCTTCCATTGCTACCTGCTTTGCTGTAGAGCGCATGATAGCAGCCAGCATACGATCCAATTCACGCACACCACTTTCCCGAGTATACTCTTGTATTACCTTAACTATTACCTTATCATTAAAGCGCATAGGCACTTTAGATAAACCATGCATTTCTTTTTGTTTAGGTATGAGGTGGCGTTTAGCAATCTCTGTTTTTTCTTCAGCAGAATAACCTGAAAGCTGTATGATTTCCAACCTATCTCTTAATGCCGGCTGAATATCACTTAAACTGTTAGCAGTTGCTATGAACAATACTTTCGACAAATCAAACTCCAGCTCCAGATAATTATCATAGAACGAGCTGTTTTGTTCCGGATCAAGTATCTCTAAAAGAGCAGAACTTGGATCACCTCTGAAATCCTTACCAATCTTATCTATCTCATCCAATATAAACACCGGATTAGCAGATTTTATTTTTCTGATAGATTGTATAACACGACCAGGCATAGCACCTATGTAGGTTTTTCTATGTCCACGAAGTTCACTTTCATCATGTAGACCACCTAAACTAAGCCTAACGTACTTACGATTTATTGCATTAGCGATACTCCTTCCCAAAGAGGTCTTACCAATACCGGGAGGCCCTACAAAACAGAGTATCGGCGACTTCATATCGCCCTTCAACTTCAATACAGCCAGATATTCAAGAATACGATCCTTAATCTTATCCATACCGTAATGGTCGTCATCAAGCACTTTTTGTGCATTCTTCAGATCGTAACTATCTTCTGTATATGTGCCCCATGGGAGGTCGAGCATCAAATCAAGATGGTTATAGATAACCGAGTAATCCGGAGTGCTTGGGTGCATGCGCTCCAGCTTCTCAATATTCTTCTTGAACAGCTCTTTTGCCTCAGCAGTCCATTTTTTTTCTTCGGCACGCTTTACCAAATCCTTTATTTCCCTATCATTCGGATCTCCACCCAGCTCTTCACGTATCGACTTCATCTGTTGCTGTAGGAAGTATTCACGCTGCTGCTTATCAATATCAGCACGAGTTTTATTAGTAATTTCGTTTTTCAACTCTACCAATTGCAACTCAGACTGCAACATCTGTAACAATCGCTCAGCACGCTTCTGAATATCATTTTCCTCAAGCAATGCCTGTTTATCAGTAAGCTTTGAGGATATATTCGATGCAATAAAATGCATTAAAAACGATTGTTGCTCTATGTTACGCAGTACGATAGACGCCTCAGAAGGCACATTTGGTGATAGCTGCGCTATCTTCTCAGAATAATCTTTGATAGATGACATTAACGCATCAAAAGACGCATCCTGCTCAGGGTATACATCTTCAAGATAGCTAACCTTTGCAGCCATATATGGCTCCGTTTTGGAAAAACTATCAATATGGAAACGCATACGCCCCATAATGAAGATAGTAATATTGCCATCAGGCATCTTTATCTGCTTCACTACCTTAGCAAGCGTACCTACCTGGTATACATCACTAGGTGTAGGATCATCGTTTGAACTATCTTTTTGAGCAACGACACCTATCCATTTATCACCTTTTTGTGCCTCGGCAATCGCTTTAACAGACTTATCACGAGAAACAGTAATGGGCAATACAACATTAGGAAACAACACAGTATTACGCAAAACCACTATTGGAATCTCAGAAGGAATAGAACTTTTCTCCTGATCATCCATTTCATCCTCTCCTAAAGGCACTATGGGCATAAACTCCATTTCATGCTCATTTTGGCCAAAAAACATATCAGACATTTATATTAATTAAGACATTATGACAAAATCACCTCACAACTGCAAGGCAACAAGTATAGTAAATATAATAGGCAATACCCATGCCAAAGAAAAAAAACTGTAATTTTTGCAGTTAAATTGCTTTTATACCTTTACCAACAAAACACAGTCCATGAAAAAATCAATACTATTGACAGTATTATCGTTTACCATATTTCTTGCCAACTTGGCACATGCTCAATCTACTGATTCAGTTGCAAGTATAAAAGTCAAGAATAAAATATACCCATCCGGCTCAATGGAAGGTGCATTATTTTCCATAGGTATCGATCAGGGTAAAACATCAACTGTGCGTTTTAGCTATTTTCTGAATACAGGAATAAATTTCAATTACGACTTGGGCAACAGTATAAGTGCATACGTAGGGCTTAGCCTAAAAAATCTTGGTTATATATGGAAAGATGGCGGAGGTACACTTAAACGCAGAGTCTACGCACTGGGCATACCTGTTGGTTTAAAGTTTGGACACAACGGCAGAAAAAGTAAATCTTTCATCGTAGGCGGCGGCGTAGACTTCCCTATAAATTACAAAGAAAAAACCTTCACAGACGGCAGAAGAAATAAATCCAAATTCAATGAATGGTTCAGTAGCCGCACAGCTTCTGTAATGCCATATATCTGTGCCGGAGTTATGTTTAAAAGTAACATGACATTGCGTTTCCAATATTATCCGGGCAACTTTATGAACCCAAATTACAAGGACAATAATGGTTTACGAATTTACCAAGGAGAAGATGTTCAGCTAGCATTACTCAGCGTCTGTTTCAATGTAAAAGGCAAACATAAAGGGAGTGGCAAGAAAAATATAAAAGCTATTATGTCCCCAAAAACGAACGTAATATAACTTACAATAAAAAATAAGCGCTGACCTCAAAAGTCAGCGCTTATTGCTTTGTAACATATCTCCGCGGTAGCTTCTAGTGCTTCAATATCTCTCCATCAGCCATTTCAATAATTCTGTCTGATCGCTTTGCAAAGTCTTCATCATGAGTAACGGTAATCAGTGTTTGACCATACTCTTTCGATAGTTTCTGAAACAAATCAAAAACAATTCCTGTATTC
Source organism: Chitinophagaceae bacterium (assembly GCA_947454715.1). Taxonomy (GTDB): domain Bacteria; phylum Bacteroidota; class Bacteroidia; order Chitinophagales; family Chitinophagaceae; genus Flavipsychrobacter. The sequence continues at coordinate 10,887 of CANGMZ010000016.1, read as the reverse complement.
TTTGAATCAAGATTACCCGTAGGCTCATCGCCCATTATAATGGCCGGGTCATTTATTAAAGCTCTTGCAATAGCTACACGCTGTTGTTGCCCTCCGCTTAACCTATTGGCATTCTTCAGCGCAAGCTCTTCTACTCCAAACATTTTCAGCTTTTCATAAGCCCTCTGCTCCACCTCTTTCACAGAATATTTGCCCAGCCTTAAACCAGGTATCATCACATTTTTAAGGCAAGAGAAATCGGGTAACAAATAGTGAAATTGAAATACAAAACCTATCGACTCATTACGAATCTTAGCCAATGCATTCAGTGACAAACCAGTCACCAATGTCCCATTAATTTCAAGCTCACCTTCATAGTCAGAGTCCATTGTAGATAGCACATATAACAGTGTGCTTTTTCCGCAACCCGACTTGCCTACTATAGATACGAATTCACCTTTCTTCACATCAAGATTTATATTCTTGAGTACCGGTATAGTTACCGGATCATGAAAATACTTGGTGACATTTTTTGTCTTTAGTGCTGAATTTTCCATTAGCCGCGAATAATTGAAACCGGGTCAACTTTTGATGCCTTTCTTGCAGGAAAATATCCTGCAGCTATTGTTGTGAGTATACCAAACGTAACAGCTTCTATATAATGTGGTACATAAAATGACATTGGTAAGTACTTTAGCGTACCCGCACCTATGTATATTTTTGAAACCATAAACGTAAGCACGAAACCAAATATGACACCTACGAAACCTCCCATAACACCTATATAAGCAGCCTGCTGTAGAAATATACTAACAACGGACCCACCAGAAAAACCAGTTGCCTTGAGAATAGCAATCTCTTTTATCTTCTCATAAATAGTCATGTTCAGAATGTTATAAATACCAAAACCTGCAACCAATAATATAACAGCAATGACTGAATTAAGTATGATAGCCCTAATCTTAAATGCGGCCTTTAATTGTTCATTACTCTGTACCCAGTCTTCTGCCTTGTAGCCTGTTATTGTCTCTAAATCTCTGGCTACTTTTGGCGCATTGTTATAATCAGCCAAGTTTACTTTGATATCCGTCACATAACTCCTGTCCTTACCCAATAAATTCTGCGCTTGCACAATATTGGCATAAGATTTTGATTCATCTATCTGCTTTATAGTAGTTGCAAAAATACCTATCACACGCATAATCATCGGGCTTCCCGTACCTGCTCTCACTGTAATATTGTCGCCTACATGTAAACTCAGTTTATCAGCGACCCCCTTACCTATCAACAACCCATTATTGACGCGATTCAGATCATGCAAATCGCCCGTAACCATATTCGTTTGAACATCGAACATTTTATCTTCCTCATCTATACTCACTCCGGCTACAGTACCATTTATGTTCACACTACCACTACTATATATTACCGTAGCTGTTACCTGAGGGGTTACCGCAACAACCTGTTTGTTCTTCTTGATGTTTTGAATAATCCCATACGGATTGGTTATTCCCTGGCTTTGGGTCAACTGCTTGGGGTTAATCAATATCTTTTCTGAATTGTCTTTAAGAAAGCTATTCAGCATGTGGGCATCAGCTACTTTATTTTCACTATACATACGTATATGTGCGGTAGAGCTAAAAGACGCTTTTTCAAAGTAATCATTCGTCCCCTTCATCAACGATTGCATAAAGATGAACATCGATATACCAAACATTACCCCCATAGCCGCAACAGCCGTCTGTTTCTTTCTGGAAGAAAGATAGGTAAGTGCTATTTCTGTATTTACACTAATTTTCATGTTCTTAATAATTCAAATGCTTACACCGGAACCCCGGCAAACAATAAAAATCAGTAATGCCTATTTCAACTTAACTATCTTATCTGCAGCAGTTACACCACTCAAAACTTCAATCCATTCATCAGATACAATACCCGTTGTTATACCAACAGTATCTATCTTATCACCCCTTTTCACCTGCACTTTATTACCCTGCAATACATACACATGTGGTATCAATAATGCATTCTCTTTTTTGTTCGTAATGATATTGGCCTGCAACTGAGTACCCGGTATTAATCCTTCGGTATAATTCACAAATCTTGCCTCTACCTTATACGATTGCGATGTCTCATTAAAGTGAGGATAAATCTTACTGATTACCGCTTCAAGTGTCTTATTTTTCTGTGTATTTAACTCTATCAACACTTTCTGCCCTTCATGCACCTTAGCAATACTTCCTTCATCTACATCCAGATTAACAACTATTGAATCCGGATTTCCTAGCTGCGCTACTTGATCTCCTCTTTTCACAAGGTCGCCCTGCTTTTTAAAAATCTGATATACCTTGCTAGCTCCTATTGCACTCAATTGAAAATACTGATTACCTGCCTGTACATTTTGCAATTGAGATCTAGTATTTACAAGGTCTTGTTTTACTTTATTGGCATTGATCTTATAATTCTCCAATGCGGCATTGTAATTACTTACAGAAGATTCATAATTCAATCTGGCGTTATCTACATCTTGCTTAGATACAGAATTAGATACCAACAAATGCTCATTACGCATTAATGTAATCGAGTCAGTAACTTTCTTCGCCCTTGCAGCTTCTATCTGCGCCTTGATCTGTTGTAATTGAGGGGAATTATGATCTGCATTTATCGCAGCAAAAACCACGTTATTCTCTGCAATTTTTACTTGCGTATTTTGCTGTCTGTTATCCAGCGAAAAAAGTAACTGACCATCTTTTACCAGATCATTTTCTGTAACATAACTCCTCACAATAAATCCATCAGAAATAGACGTTAGTATATACGCATCTTTAGGCTCTATGCTACCCGATGCAAATACGGCCTCTGTTACAGGCCCTGCCTTAGGGCTTACCTCATCGTACTTTGGCTTACACGACACTACCAAAAGCACTGACAATACCGGCGCCACTATAACCATGATGAGCTTTGAAATTGAACTTTGTTTCATACTGGTTCTCTTAAATTTATTCATTAATTACTTTAGGAATATTATTACTTAACATCATGCTTATCACTTAGGTTCAGTAATGAACTTTTTAAAAATCAAAAGCTCAACTGCCTTATTTTTATTTGATACAACTGCACCAACATATCAGACAAACTATTCAGATACTGATTTTGATAACCGATATAATCTGAAAAAGCATTCAATTTATCGTCTAATGAAGAAAGACCTTCAGTATATCTGTTCGATATGTGTGTGTAGTTATCAAAAGATAGGTGCATCACATCTTCTGTCTTTGTGAGTAGTGCTGCGGTTTTAGCATAATTCAATCTCAGATTTTCATCGTTAATTACCGATTGTCGTTGTGCACTTTCAAATTGCAGCTTTCTTTCTTCAATAGCAATCTTATTCCTTCTCGATTGATAATACTTACTCCCTCCACTAAAAATATTCCAAGAGGCTTTCAATGACCAATACTCTGCGGGGAACCATGACGGCCCACCCGAAAAAGGTTCAAATTTATTATCATTTTGTTGCGTGGTGTTACTATACGAGATAGCCAGTGTCGGTAAAAAAGTTGCATTACCACCTTTGTATTGACTCATACTGATACGCATTGCATTGTAAGCAATTTTCACGGCAGGATCTTCAGTGAATGTACCTTTACCTGCATCCTCAATTGTGCGACTTAATGATGCTGTAATGTTCATCGAATCCGTCAACTGCATATCCAACAATATTTTCAGACTGTTTTTTGCAGTTTGTATCTGATACTGAGCAGTGATATTTGTTTGTTGTGCACGTTCTAGGTTCATCTTCGAGAGATCTACATTGGCCTTACTCACCGTACCTTCAGCAAACTTCCTACTGACAGATTGAAAAACAGAGTCAGCAAGTAACTCGCTATTAGTTGCAAGCCTAGCTGCTTCTGTCATCAACAAAACAGAATAATATTGCGTAGCTATCTGCTGATATATGTTCTTTCTGGTGTTTGATAAAGAATCTTTACTCATTTCTGCACTTATTCTGGCAGTTCTTACATTAAACCAACTCTGTACATTCAATACATCAAGCTGAGCTGTAACATTACCTGAGTAGATATATTTCTGTCCAAATTTCACCGGCACATAAACGCCATCTGGTTTGCCTACAATAACACCCGGCAGCAATGTGGTCTGTATAGCCATATTGTCTGTATAAGTCCCGTTGGCTGTTACCTGAGGCATAAAAGCACTATAAGACTGTTTTTTTGCCAGTCTCGATTTATCTGCATCATAGCGCGAAATTCTTATAGTTACATTATGGTCGTCTGCATACTTCCACACATCTTCAACAGAGTTAAAAGTAACCTGTCCATTAGCCTGAAGCATTACAAACATGACAACCACAGTACTCAATATTTTTTTATTCATAGAGTTATCTCTTTATCATTCTTATTGTCTTATGCTACTTCCAGTGTAGCCTTTATCCACAAGGGTATTAATCGCTTTCGCTCTAACATCAGTTTATTAAAAGCATCATTATCCAACATGTTTTTTGCTTTGATAATGGGTGAAGCTGCAAATGGGAAAACTGTCAGGGAAATGATATTTATAAACAAATGCATTGGGCTGATGTTGAGTTTCTTCTTCTTGACGATATCACGCCATTGTTCTGCCATATATGTTGCAGAGAAATCAACACCTCCTGCGGCTCGCTCCAACAACAACTTAGGATCATTATTTACAGCATTAATTATAAATACCGGTATTCCGGGGTTTTCCATCAACATGTCTATATAGTACCCTATCATCCGTTCCAGCTTCTCTTCAAGACTGGTATCCTTTTCATTGAGAATGGCAAACACATTACCAATGAACAACTGAAGATGCTCTATCATGATGATGTCAAACAACTTCTCCTTGCTTCTGAAATAGTAATTCAATAACGCCAGATTATAACCCGACTCTTCTGCTATATCACGCGTACGGGTAGCCGCATAACCCTTACGGGTAAATACCCTTTTCGCCGCTTCTTTTATCTTTTCTTCGGTCGATTCGCTTTGCGCTATTTGCTCCTTTTCGTTCATCTTAACAAAGCAAAAGTAGAATTAAATACTTGATTTAATCAAATGATTAAAATCAGTTTTCTCCATCTGCAGTCCTTTCAATTAAAAAAATAAGGAGTTAAAATATGATGTAAGTGCACATTCAGACAAAAAGTGGCTAAAAATCTTAACAATCTTGTACTACTCAAAAAAGCTCTTTTAACATTGTCATAATAATTATAGGTAATAAATTTGATGCACAGATTACAAAACAAAAAACATAGAAAGAGTTATGAGAGCCAGATTATTACCGGTAGTGTTAACAGCAGCACTTACATCTGTTACTACGTTTTTTATTGCTGCACATTTTCAACACAATGTGCCTTATCTCACTGAAGGGCCTAATCATCAGCTACCTGTCAATTATGCATCATATTCAGGCGAAGCTGCTGCAATGTCAGGAGGGGTCAACTTTGAAGCCGCTGCGGCAGCTTCTGTAAAAGCTGTAGTACATGTTAAAACGACAACAAAAGCAAGAACATTTACTGACACCAGGGCTAACGACATTTATAGTCAGCTATTCGGACCAAGACAATACTACATTCCGTCTCAGGTAGAATCTGGATCAGGTGTAGTGATATCGCCCGACGGTTATATTGTAACCAATAACCACGTTGTAGCAAATGGAGATGAGGTCGCAGTTACTTTTAATGACCGATACACAACAAAAGCCAAAGTTGTAGCAAAAGATCCTTCTACTGATATTGCTATTCTAAAAGTTGATGGCGAGAACAATCTCCCATATATGGAACTAGGAAATTCTGACAATGTAAAGCTGGGACAATGGGTACTCGCAGTGGGATATCCGCTATCACTTGATGCAACTGTAACAGCAGGTATTGTCAGTGCAAAAGGTCGCTCATTGGGCATAAATAAAGCACAATCTGAATCTGCTATCGAATCCTTTATTCAAACTGATGCAGCTGTTAACCCGGGCAATAGCGGAGGTGCACTTGTCAATACCGCCGGGCAGTTGATAGGCATCAACTCCGCAATAGCATCTCCCACAGGATCGTATGCCGGGTATTCTTATGCCATACCTGTTAACATAGTACGTAAGGTAGCCAATGACCTTATGAAGTTTGGCAGTGTTCAACGTGCATATATGGGCATTGAATACCTCGATAGCAAAACTGCTACTGCTGAGCAAATGAAAACGCTGGGATTAGATAGGAATGAAGGTATTTACGTAAAAAATGTGTTACCCAATAGCGGAGCTGCAGGGGCAGGTATTAAAACAGGTGACATTATTACTCAGGTGAATGGCCAGGCAGTTAGCACACAGCCTCAACTTCAGGAGCAAATAGCTCGTTATGCCCCCGGTGACAATGTAAATGTTACTCTTTTGAGAGACGGCAAACCAATCACAACAGCAGTAAAACTCAATAAAGCTACACAACCAACTAATATACTCGGTGCAAGCTTTCGACCACTAACACAAAAAGAAAGATCTGATTACGGTATTGAAGGAGGAATCACAATTACAGACCTTGGCAAAGGTGTACTAGCACGCAAAACACAGATACACAAAGGCTTTGTAATTACCAATGTAAATGACATACCGGTAAGCACACTTGCTGAGCTCGAGGAAATTGTTTCTGCAAATAAAACATTACAAATTGCAGGCTTCCAACCCGGTTATCAAGGCAGGTATTATTATACGCTAAACACCGGTGATGCAATAGGCGACCAGCAGTAAACAACTAAATATATGTTTCATAAATAATGGGCTACAAATATTGCAGCCCATTATTTATTTTACGATAACAAAATCTCTGAAAAGTTATCTATACCAGTAATAGCACCACAAGAATTACTTGTCGTGCTAAAATTTGGTTTTCATGGTATTGGAAAATTAGAGGGGACGACCAAAATAAGGAAGTAGTGATAAGACAATGGGGCTGCTGTAATTATCAAGCTTATTTAACACACATTCAAACAAAAGCAAGTTATACTTCCCTATTCTGGTCCAGCTTTGGCAAAGCTACCGACATTCACATTGATACCTATTGTATAAACACGACATTTATTGATGCACTTCTAAAGCAGAAACAACTTTTAATGAGGAAGGTATTTGTTGATCTACAAAAGAAGGGTTGTTACCGGCAAACATTTTAAAGGATTTCACTAGATGTGCCTGATCATAAAAACCCATGTTCATCGCAATATCAGACCATGTTAGCGATGGGTTCTTCTCCTTAATTGCATACGCTTTGGAGAACCTGATTAACATAGCAAATAACCGGGGAGACATTCCCAGTTTTTCATTACATTTTCTTTCAAACTGGCGAGTACTCAGACAAGAGAGTGACGCCATATTGTCCACACTAATATTGCCATTTCTCCTTACAACCTCATTAAATGCACTGTCAAATGGCAACAAATCAGCTGCAGAAGCCAATCGGCGTAATAGAAACCCTTCAAGTAAATCACCTATCTCTTTGAAAGATCCGGCCTCTTGCATTTTTGCATTCAGCTCCTTCACTTCATTTCCGAATAGGAACGTAGCATCTATTTCCTGATTTGAGATTTCGGCTAATGGAATATTAAGCAAACGATGTAAAGCACCTGCATGAAAACAAATAGCTACAGCAGTGCAACTCCGCCCATAGTTGAGCATCACCCCCTTCATTTGCGGACCAACTACGAAGACCTCCGGACAGGTTGTAAAGGTAGTTTCGTCGTCTTTCTTTGTTTGTAACAGATCACCATGAATATAAAAGCAAAGCCTGGTTTGAGTAGACCAAGGATAATGATACTGCGTATTGATATTGTGCAATCCGAAATCCATCTCCATAATGCAGATACTGCTAACTAAGTGTTGCAGCGCCGGATGGATATGGTAAAAATGTGGTTGCATTGATCTCACGTTTATTTATCACAACAACTCTCAATTCTTTAATTTTATTGTTGAAGGACTATATTAGCCCTTCAACAATTTATTTCTTCTTATTTAAAGCTTCTGCTTCAATCATGCTCATTTCCTTGGCTTTCTCCAAAAATTCAGAAGCAAATATGAAGGCGTTCAACTTTTCGTTTTTACTGAATATAATATCTTTATTAGAACCTTCCCATTGTTTCATACCCTGATACATGTATACTATATGATCGCCATACTCCATTACTGTATTCATATCATGCGTATTCACTACTGTAGTAATGTTATACTCCATAGTTATCTCTTTAATTAATTTATCAATAACTAAAGATGTTTGAGGATCAAGGCCTGAGTTAGGCTCATCACAAAAAAGATACTTTGGGTTTTGAACCACTGCACGAGCCAGTGCCACACGCTTCTTCATACCGCCACTTATCTCTGAAGGGAATTTTTTATTGGCATCTTTAAGATTTACCCTATCCAACACTTCATTCACCCTTTTAAGTTTAGTAGCATAGTTATCTTTAGTAAACATGTCCAACGGAAACATTACATTCTCCTCCACAGTTTTACTATCAAATAATGCACTACCCTGAAATAGCATACCCACCGACTGTCGTAACTGTTTCAGCTCCTTTACATTCATCTGCGTAAGATCTGCACCTTCATACAATACCTGACCGGTATCTACCTGCATAAGGCCTATCATTATCTTCATCAGTACCGTTTTACCGCTACCGCTGGTGCCAATGATAAGATTAGTTTTACCTGCCTCCATTGTAAAGGAAACATCTTGTAAAACCACCTTCTCCCCAAATGCTTTTCTTACGTTCTTTATCTCTATCATTTTATCAGTACCTAGTAGTTAGTAAATCGTAGCGAGGTCCGAAAATTACCTGACGCTTAATTATGCGAACCAGAATATTCACCACTGATACTGTAACTACTTATTAATAATCAGCATCCGCAATTTCCAAAAATCTTTTTTGTTGTCACCTTCCCGTTCCTATTCTTTATAGTCATTGTACCTTCATAAGAATTACCTCCATCTGTAACACCTGTTTCTTTTATATCAATTCTTAATTCATACAACTCATTCTTGTACAACTCATCTTGTGATGTAGTATCTGCTATCAGGTGCTGTAATTTATGGTTTACTGAAATATAGCAAGACCCATCAAGTCCCTGAGCAAAAAGCTCATTAGCAGAATCAGCAATATCATAATAAAAACAACCAATCCCATCACTATCTGCGGGCGACGACGAAAAAGCATCAATGATTAGAGTCTTGTCTCTGTTAATACTATCCATAGTAACTGTAGTAGTTGTGCTACCCTCCCCTATGGAATTAGTATTCCCGCATGAGCAAATAAAAAACAATACAGCAACCAATAATATATTTTTCATCATTAAGCCATTCCGTAATTCAAATAACTAAACCTGAAACACACCCATTTTAAACTCTTTATTGTCCTGAGAATGATTTGCTGCGTTGATCCCTTCAGATATAACTTTACGGGTTTCAACAGGATCAATAATCTCATCTACCCACAGGCGAGCCGCTGCATAATACGATGAGGTCTGCGCATCATATTTGTCTACAATTTCTTTTAGTATTTCCTTCTCTCTTTCAGGATCTATGACTTCACCCTTTGCTTTAAGGGTCGCTACCTGTATCTGCATAAGCGTCTTTGCTGCAGCTTCACCGCCCATAACGGCTATCTTGGCATTCGGCCATGCATAAATAAAGCGTGGATCATACGCCTTACCGCACATTGCATAGTTACCTGCACCATAAGAATTACCAATTACTATAGTAATCTTAGGCACTACAGAATTAGCAACTGCATTTACCAGCTTTGCACCATCTTTAATGATACCTGACTGCTCACTGCGGCTACCCACCATAAATCCGGTAACATCCTGTAAAAACACCAATGGTATTTTTTTCTGATTGCAATTCATAATAAATCTTGCAGCCTTATCAGCGCTATCATTATAAATAACTCCACCCATCTGCATCTCACCCTTTCCACTCTTTACAATCTTACGTTGGTTAGCAACAATTCCAACCGCCCAACCATCAACACGACCATATCCACAAACGATTGTCTTACCGTAATCTTCTTTAAACTGATCGAATTCGGAATTATCGACTATGCACTTTATAACATCAACTACATCAAAATTCTTATTATTCTGAGCCGATATCAAACCATATATTTCAGCAGGATCTTTAGCCGGAGCAGCAGGCTTCACCCTGTCATATCCTTTTAGTGGCTGATGTCCTAGCTTATCCATTATTCTGCGCACCTGATCCAAACACTCCTTCTCTGTATCAAATTTATAGTCAGCTATTCCGCTTACCTCTGTGTGCATTTTTGCGCCACCAAGTGCCTGCAAATCTGCATCTTCACCAATAGCTGCTTTTACCAAGTATGGTCCTGCCAAAAAGATAGAACCATTACCCTCTACCATTAAGGTCTCATCACTCATGATAGGCAAGTATGCACCACCTGCTACACAACTACCCATTACTGCAGCTATCTGAGAAATACCCATTGCGCTCATCTGAGCATTATTCCTGAAAATTCTACCAAAATGCTCCTTATCAGGAAATATCTCATCCTGCATAGGTAAGTAAACTCCTGCACTATCCACTATATAGATTACCGGTAAGTGGTTCTCCATCGCTATTTCCTGCATACGCAAGTTCTTCTTTCCAGTGATCGGAAACCAGGCACCTGCTTTTACCGTATTGTCGTTTGCGACAATCATACACAAGCGACCACTCACATATCCTAAACCGGAGATGGTTCCACCCGCAGGACAACCGCCATGTTCTTTATACATTTCATATCCGGCAAATGCACCCAACTCTGTAAACACACTACCCTTATCTATCAGATATTCAATTCGCTCTCTCGGTGCCATCTTACCCTTTTCACGCGCTTTGTCCATTGC
>CANGMZ010000015.1 GCA_947454715.1 Chitinophagaceae bacterium | reverse complement strand
GTATTAGAATTGAAAACAGTAGCACCGGTTCCTGTTGAAGCGATCAAGAGATTACCGGAAATAGTATAAGTAGCACCACCGGTTGATGGCGCAAATGAAACTGACGATGTCGTACCATTGTTAATGATAAGATTTTTAAATGCAGGGGCACCAGCTACAGTTGACGCAGCAGCACCGGAAACGTAACCACGAATGTTAGTATTACCACTAGATGCGGTTGCAGACATATATAAAGTACCTGTAAGATTGTATCCGGTAACATCACCACCCATTGATGCATTATTGAATACCTTCAAAGTATTACCACCATCTGATAGACGATTGGCAGCACCAGTAATATTCATTCTGAATGAGTTCGCAACCAACATTGGTGTATTTGCAGCCAATGTCACCAAGCCGCTTTTTGAACCTGCTGTATTATTTATATCAAAGTTGCGAACATACAATACATTACCATTACCACTGATTGTCTGATCCGCAGTTCCATAAGTAATGAAATTGTACCCGTTCGTACTGCTTGTAGAATCACCACCGATAAATGAACTAGTGCCAGATAATGTAAAATTACCTTTGAACGTAAGATCAACAGCGCTGGCTGGCATTGCAACCGTTGTGTTGTTCAACACAACATTACCATAAGTAACTGCATTACTTGTTGTGTTTGGTAATAAAGTTGTACTTGTAAATGAAAGCCCATTATACACGATAGTACTTGCAGCATCTAAAGTTCCTAATGTTGGTAAAGTGCTACCGGAAATAGTTAATGTTCTACCTGCAGCAACATCAACAATCGCAGTTATTGTTGTAGAAGAACCGATTGCAAGATCTGTTGACGCATCTAATACTATCTTAGAACCAGTACCCGATACTGTCCAAGTGCTGCCGGATAAACTACCGGTATTGCCATTGGCAACATGGAACACCTGACCAGGACTAGTAAAATTTGATGGATGCGATCCTGTACCATCAGTATTAGTTCCCCATGTAGCAGTAGCATTAAGATTATTACTACCACCTAAAGAATAATAATCAGCAGCATAAGTAGCTATAACTGTCAAATCATCCATAGAGAGACCATGGTCACTACCTGCATCATTTAAATCGGTCATTCTCAACCATACTTCCTGACCAGGAGCAACAGTGAGTGATATTGGAGAACTTATAGCTGTTCTATTTGCAGTAGCATTACCATCAAGCGCAGCAGCAGTAGCTGTATTTATAAGACTGGTAAAACTAAGTGCAGGAACTCCTGTCCATGTACCAGCTGTAATACCTGTAGCACCTATCTGGTATTCTACAGTATATGTTTGAGCAGTAGTATTTCCTCCGTTTCGCCATTGTTCGCCAGTATAAGAAACTGTAAGGGCCACTATATTCGTTGTTCCGTTATTTTTAAATCTTGCACCAAAATAGTTAGTACCAGTACTTCCTGATGCCAAACTACCTAATGCACGATCTGTTGCGCTGAATGTACCATAGCTCACTACCCCTCCGGTTGTACCACTACCATTATCAATTCTGTAAGCGGAATTGGTATTTGAGGCATACCATCCGGCAAGTGTGCCGTTATCAGTCCAAGTGAATGCTACATTCGCAGCATTTGTTGGAAGTGTATTGAAATTTTGGGCATAAGATGGTGCTGCATTAGTTAAACTGATATAGGCTGCTGCAATAACTGTGACTGTAGCTGTAGAACCGGATAATGTTTGAGTGCAACCAGCTGCAGAAGTAACACTTGTTACTGAATATGTTGTTGTAATTGTAGGCGTTACGGTTACAGTACTTAATCCTGAGCTATTGAGCGTTGTGTTCACAGTTGAACTACCATTCCAGTAATATACAACTGCACTTGCAGTACCTGAGAAAATAAGTGTAGTACTTGAACCACTACCTATTGTTGCAGTACCTGAAATTAAGGCAGTAGGCAATGGATTAACGGTAACTGAAGTTGTAGCTGCTACTGTGCTACCGCAAGCATTGGTTGCTGAAAGTGAATAGACTCCGGCAGATGCTGTATTTACTGTAAAAGATGCGGGGTTAAGTAATGTAGAAGTAAAACTATTTGGACCACTCCATGAGAAAGAAGTTGCACCAGTTGCCGCACCTGTTAATGTAAGTGTGCTTCCTGAGCAAATAGAAGTTGCAGAAGGAGTAGCTGTAACAGAAGTTGGACTAGTTGTAATTGTAACAGACGTTGTGGTAGCAGACGTTGAACCGCAACTGTTGGATGCAACTAAAGTATATATACCTGCTGATGCGGTATTAACTGTGAATGAAGATGGATTCTGATCTGTAGATGTAAAACTATTAGGACCGCTCCATGAATATGATGTTGCATTTGTTGCAGAACCAGTTAAGGTCAATGAACTTCCTGAGCATAATGTAGCAGCAGAAATAGATGCAGTGACAGAAGTAGGTAAAGTGGTAATAGACAATATAGATGATGTAATGGTAGTGCTACCACAATAGTTGGTAGCAGTCAATGTGTAAATACCCGCAGATGCACTATTAACTGTAAAAGATGAAGGATTGGCATCTGTAGATGAATAACTATTAGGACCACTCCATGAATATGATATTGCGTTTGTTGCAGAACCAGTAAGGGTTAAAGAAGCTCCAGTACAAATTGCAGCAGATGATAGATTTGCAGAGACTGCTGTTGGAGCAACTGTACATCCAAAATCTACTGTTATAGTAACACTTTGACCTGAAATCAAGGCAAAACAACCGCTAGTTGCTCTTGCACTATCAATTGTATATGTTGTAGTGGTTGTAGGTGTAACAGACAAAGTTGTTGTTCCACCCGAACCAATTGTCAATGAGCTATTTCCACCACTCCAAGAGTAATAGACTATATCGCCATTACTACCCGAAAAAGTAATAGTAGCAAAAGATGTGATAGGTATTGTTGTTGTTCCACTTATTGTTGGGGATGGCGCTGCTTTGACAGTTAGAGATCTCCTTGCTCTAAAAGAGCCACATCCAGTTGCTGTATATGTTATATTCACAGTACCAGCTGCAACACCTGTAACAACGCCCGAAGAGCTATTGACAGTTGCAAGTGAGCTGTTACTAGTTGTCCAAATACCACCAAATGGACTACCTGTACCTACTGTGTGACTCGTAGATGAATAATTCAAAGTGCTCCCAGCACACAATATTGATCCGTTGGAGGGAGAAATAACGCCAGTGTCAGACAAAGCATTGATTGTGATAGCAAGAGTCGCAGTATTGCTTCCACAACTATTTGATACAGTGTAACGTAATGTCGCCGTGTCACGAGGAAGACTAACTATAGGTTGTACACCCCATACATTTTCAGATGTAGATGTAGACGAAGAGATAGTTATAACACTAGTACGACTTACAGACCATGTACCACCAGTTGAACCACCTGACATTAAAATGTTTTGACCAGATGTTGCACAAAAATTATTAGTTCCGCTTAGTGTACCCGCATTAGGTAATGGAATAACTGCAAATGAAGTCGTAGTTGCTATTGTGCTGCCACAATAGTTAGTAGCAGTAAATGTATAAATACCAGCTGATGCAGTGTTTATAGTAAATGAAGCAGGGCTCAATAATGTTGATGTAAATCCATTAGGACCACTCCAAGAGTATGATGTTGCATTAGTTGCAGCTCCTGTAAGTGTCAATGTCGATCCGCTACAAAGTGAAGCAGATGAAAGATTAGCACTAACTGCTGTAGGCGCAACTGTACAACCTAAATCTATAGTTATTACTGCACTCTGACCAGTAATAGTTGCAAAGCAACCTGTTGTTGCTCTAGCACTATCAATAGTATAAGTTGTAGCTGACGAAGGCGAAACAGAAGTAGTTGCAGTACCACCTGAACCTATAGTTATTGAAGCGTTTCCACTACCCCATGAGTAATACACAATATCTCCGTTATTGCCCGAGAAAGTAAGTGTTGCTGAACCACCTACTGTAATTGCAGTTGAACCACCGATTGATGGTGATGGTGCAGGATTAACTGTTACACTACCTGTTGTCGCAGAAGTATTACCACAACTATTTGTTGCGGTTAATGTATATATACCGGCAGAAGTAGTAGATACTGTAATTGCTGATGGATTCTGCACTGTCGATGAGTAACTACCCGGACCACTCCAAGAATATGAAGTGGCATTTGTCGCGTTGCCTGTAAGTGTTAATGAACTACCTGAACACAATGTAGTAGGTGAAGAAAATGCGTTTACACTAGTTGGCACATTTGTTATTGTAACAGAAGATGTAGTTGCTGTTGTACTACCACAACTATTAGTTGCTACCAAAGTATAAATACCAGCAGATGCTGTATTTACTGTAAAAGATGCAGGATTAAGATTTGTAGATGTATAGCTATTTGGACCACTCCATGAGAAAGAAGTTGCACCCGTTGCAACACCTGTTAGAGTAAATGTACTTCCGGGGCATATAGATGTGGCAGAAGGAGTCGCAGTAACAGACGTAGGACTATTTGTTATTGTAATAGAAGTTGTTGTTGCAGATGTTGATCCGCAACTGTTTGAAGCTACTAATGTATATATTCCAACTGATGCAGTGTTAACTGGAAATGATGCAGGGGTAATATCAGTTGATGAATAACTATTTGGTCCACTCCACAAATATGTAGTTGCATTAGTTGCAGAACCACTTAAAGTTAATGTACTACCTGAGCAAATGGACGTAGCAGATACAGAAGCAGATACAGAAGTAGGTGCAGAATTAACTGTTACACTACTTGTTGTTGCTGTTGTATTACCACAACTATTTGTTGCGGTTAATGTATATATACCGGCAGAAGTAGTAGATACTGTAATTGCAGATGGATTCTGCACTGTCGATGAGTAACTACCCGGACCACTCCAGGAATAAGATATGGCATTTGTAGCACTACCTGTAAGTGTTAATGAACTACCTGAGCACAATGTAGTAGGTGAACTAGATGCACTTACACTTGTTGGCACATCTGCTATCGTGACAGAAGAAGTAGTTGCAGTTGTACTACCGCAACTATTAGCAGCTACTAAAGTGTATATACCTGCTGATGCTGTATTTACTGCAAATGAAGCCGGGTTAAGGCTAGTAGAAGAATAACTACCCGGTCCACTCCACGAATAAGATGTTGCATTTGTTGCAGCTCCAGTAAGTGTCAATGAAGCACCATTACATACCGAGGCTGTTGCGCTTGCAGTAACCGAAGTAGGTGCACCGGTTATTGTAACAGTTACTGAGGTTGATAATGCAGTATTACCCGTCAAAGAGCAACCAACATTACACTTATAATAAGTAGTTGCTGTCACGCTGGAAGTATAAGATGCAGATGTAGCACCGGAAATATTAGAATAAGTAGTACCATCGGCAGATGACTGCCACTGATAAGTGATAGCTGCATTTGAAGATGCGCCAGTAAGACTCAAAGTGGTACTTCCTGAATTACAAATTGTTGTAGCAGAAGCTATTGCGGTTCCGCCGGTTGGCGTAGCGCAAATACCATTACCTACTATATAATCTCCGGTATATGCTGTACCTGATTGCCCAGTAGTAGTTGTAACATTTGACAACAATGGGGCTGTACCTGATGTACTATTGGTTACAGCAGGTGCAGAGCTCCATGATGTACCATTATATTGACGAATAATGAAACCACTGTTAGTGCCACTACCAGTAATATCAGCACTATTATAACTCAAATCCATGTTGATAGATATAGGAGCCACGCCTGTTGGTGTAACTGTCCAATAACGATTAACTGCATTTGTAGCATCTATTAATGAAGATGATATTGATGGGTGACTTCCTGTTGTTGATTTTACCAAGATAGAACCACTACCAATGGCACTGCTGAATGTCAACTTCAACGGAGCATAAGTAGCATCACCCACCTGATAAACCATACTTGTAACACCCCCTGAAGGCATTGCTTTTAAGAAGTTTCCATTTACATAAGAAGTAGTACTACCACCGGTTACAGTTCCTGTAGAAGCAAGGCTGAGTGTATTGGCACCAGTTATTATTTTCCCACTTGTCAGTGCTAATGTACCTGAAACGTTCATAGCACCAGATAATGTAAGGCTATTACCGCTGTTTATTGTCAGGTTATTAAAAGTTAAACCGCCACTTACTCCGGGTGTGTAGGTCTGAGCCGATGCACCATTGAAGACAACAGTACTATTTGTTGTTGTCAAAACGCTTGTTGATGGTAGGTGTGTTAAATTCCCACCAATATTAATGGTATTCGGATTTAATATTAACGCACCAGTTCCTGTTGAAGCAATTAATAAATTACCGCCAATTGTATAAGTAGCTGCACCTGTTGTTGGCGCAAAAGAAACAGTTGATGTTGTACCGTTATTGATAGTGATATTTTTAAAGACCGGTACTGCAGCCGCAGTTGATGCCGCAGCACCAGAAGCATAACCGCGAATGTTCGTATTACCACTAGCTGTTGTCGCAGACATGTATAATGTACCTGTAAGGTTGTAACCCAATGCATCACCACCCATTGAAGCATTATTAAACACTTTCAATGTATTTCCGCCATCAGAAAATCTGTTTGTGGCACCTGTAATATTCATTCTGAAAGAGTTCGCAACCAACATTGGGGTGTTAGCGGCCAATGTTACCAACCCACCTTTAGAATTTGCAGTATTATTTATATCAAAGTTGCGTACATAAAACAAATTACCATTTCCGCTTATTGTCTGATTTGCGAAACCATAAGTAATGAAATTATAACCGTTTGTACTGCTCGTAGAGTCGCCGCCTATAAACGAACTGTTACCCGATAAAGTGAAATTGCCTCTGAAAGTAAGATCAACAGCACTTGCAGGCATAGCCACTGTCGTATTATTTAAAACGAGATTACCATAAGTAACTGTATTACTTGTTGTGTTTGGCAATAATGTTGTGCTTGTGAATGACAAGCCATTATATACTATCGTACTCGTGGTATCTAACACACCTAATGTTGGCAAAGCACTGCTTGATATCGTCAAAGTCCTTCCAGCACCTACATCTATTGTTCCTGAAATAGTTGTTCCGGCACCAATTGACAAATCAGTTGACGCATCCAATACTATTTTAGAACTTGTTCCTGACACAGTCCAAGTGCTACCAGACAATGTTCCGGTATTACTATTAGCTACGTGAAATATTTGTGATGCAGTTGTAAAGTTTGTAGGGTGTGTACCTGTACCATCTAGTGCAGTTCCCCAAGTAGCTGTTGCATTTAAGTTATTGGCACCTCCAAGAGAATAGTAGTTTGTAGAATAAGGAGTTAACGTATATGTGACTACTATATCATCTAATCTCCAATTTATTGTTCCCGAACTAGCCGTTGAACCACCATTATACCCATAGATTCTTACTGTAACAGCTGTACCAGAACCAGCTGAAACACTTGATATAGTAGGAGTATATAAGGCCCAAGAACTGTTTGCTGTCAATGTACCAGAACCAATTGCAGAAGCAAAACCACCTACACTTGTGCTGATTGTATATGCAGATGCACCGGTAGTTGTTGATCTGGAGCCAAATGAAATACCTGTTATTGTAACACCATAACCTACATTTGGTGCAATTACTACACTTATATAAGGTGATGTAGCAGAATTAAATGTGGTTGTGGCATTATTTACCGCATTACCTATGTTATATGTTCCAGAAAACCCCGTATATCCGGAGCTAGATGATGAATTGGCAACAGGTGTTGCAACTGTTCCAAAACTATTACCTATTGCGGTTGTACATCCTGAAGTAGGTACGTTTGCATTTGAGCAAGCGGTTGCTGCAGTAGCTCCGCCAGTAAAAGCAAATGTAGTCGTTTCTGTAGTTTGAGCACTTACAACACCTGTCAGCAAAACGGTTGAAAGTATACTCAAACACATTGCCAGCCGACGCACAATAGAAGTAGATTTAATCATCATTTTGGATATATTTATTCCTACTGCAAAGTTGACCGGGCAAGGTTAAGAACAAGTAAAGCCCATGTTATAGAAAAATGAAGGAATTGTTACTTATAAAATGAAATCAAATTAAATATCTTCACTTACGTTTTGAATTCAGCCACATTGTCTTAGTAAAATGGCTCATTTAAAAAATTGTTGCGCAGTCAAATAACTGCACTATATTTGCAGCCAGATAACTGCACAAAATAATGGAAACTCGTAGAGATGTATTTCAAGCAATAGCCGACCCTACTCGCAGAGCCATCTTAAGCTTGGTTATGATGCAGGCAATGACACCCGGTGCAATTGCAGAAAATTTTGATTCTTCAAGACAAACAATATCTAAACATATTCAAATATTGTGTGAATGTGAACTACTCAAGCAAACACAAACCGGCAGAGCAATTCACTATCATTTCAATGCACAAAAAATGAAAGAAGTTGCAGACTGGATAGAACCCTACAGAAAGATGTGGGTGGATAGATTTTCGGCAATGGACGATTTACTGACAGAATTACAAACCGCATAAAAACAACTAACAATCTAAATAAGAATTATATGAATAATCAAATTTATCCTTGTCTATGGTTTGATGGTCAGGCCAGAGCTGCTGCAGATTTTTACTGCTCCGTATTCCCGAACTCAAAAATTATAATTGACAACGGAATGGTCGTAAATTTTGAACTTAATGGTCAGTTATATATGGGGCTGAACGGTGGTGATATGTTCAAATTTAATGAAGCTGTGTCATTCGTAATACCCTGCGACGACCAACAAGAAATAGACCACTACTGGAATAAACTTACTGCAGACGGCGGACAAGAAAGTATGTGCGGCTGGTGCAAGGATAAATTCGGTGTTTCATGGCAAGTAGTACCTGCGATATTAGGGAAACTTATGTCAGATCCGGAAAAAGGACAGCGTGTTGTTCAGGCATTTATGAAAATGCGCAAATTTGACATTGATACACTGCTTACAGCTTAAGGCACGCTTTTAAAATATATAAATCAATACTATGGTCAAACAAATAGAAGTAACCAGAACATTTAATGCACCTGTTGAATTGGTCTGGAAGATATGGACCGAACCTGAACTTGTGATGCGTTGGTGGGGACCAAAACATTTTACTTCCCCGGTTGCAAAAATTGATTTCCGGGAAGGAGGCACTTCACTTGTTTGTATGAAAGCACCAAAAGAAATGGGCGAGCAAGCGTTCTACTCAATTTGGGTATATACAAAAATCAGTCACTTGCAGTCTATTGAGTTCGTTCAAAGTCTGGCTGATGAAAACGGCAACAAAACAGCCCCAACCCAACAGGGCATGCCTGCCGACTTCCCGGCAGACATCAGAACAGTTGTAACATTCAAAATAATATCAGCTAACAGCACCGAAATGACAGTTACTGAATATGCCGAATTTGGTTCTATCAGCACCTTTGCTCAAATGGGCTTGGAGCAGAGCATGGATAAGATGGTGACAATCTTTTAGTGTTATTTTTTACTAAAAAGTATATTATATAACAATGCCAGTCGACTTGACTGGCTTTGTTAGTTTATTTGCCTTATACTTAAATACTAACATATATAAGTGTAGAAAAGTCTATAATTCACTACAGCGCTTTTAGAACACTATCGAGGCGAGTGAAAAAATAGATGTAACAACACAAAATGCAAATCAGTGATTAAACAGACAATAGAAATTTCCAATTACAAATAAAAGCGTCCAAAATATTCTTAATTTTTTGTCTTGTGGTGTTTCATTTTGAAATTTAGCTTTTATGGAAATGAATCTATCTTTATACACAAACATAAAATACAATAATATAAGTGGCCCAATAAAACATAAAATAAAAATAGTTGCTGATAGTTTATTTAAGTGCATAAAAGAAGAAATGATATCATATATTTTATTAAAATATCCAGTTGATACAAGCCATATAAAATAAATAATAGCTTCTTTAGGCTCAACTTTATACATTCTAAATTGACTTAACCATAAATCAAGTTGACAAAATGAGAAATAAATTTGATCAGGAATTGTAGCTAAATATTTCATGTGATAATACCATTTATTGTAAGGAGCTGATACAAACTAATATGTTAATTTCAATTGTATTCGTTATTCGACTATTAGAGTAGTGATATTTTTAATAATTCTACAAATCACTTCAACTCATTTTGCAAACTAAGTTAGCTATTTATCTGATTTCTTTGTCAAAATATAATGGATAAAAACTATAGGTATCTACATTCGTAATAATCTGGTATTTTAAAGATCCTGAATGTTTGACCATCCTATCTCCAATCTTAATACTATCATAAGCTATAAAGTTTGGAATGCGATATTTAATACCGTCATCTAAAACTATTCTTGGTTGATGACGCTCCTCAGGGTCTAAAAACTTTTCATTGACTTTACCATCAAAAGATATATCAATCTCATTTTTTCTTATTGCATCCATGGCGTCCTCATCAATATGAATTATCATGTATGTTCCATAAGCTAAAACAGCAACAACACCAAAAAAATTTATACTGTATTTAATTTTCATCTATATTTAATTTTACTTTACCAAATACTGAGCCCAACCGTATAACCTAATTTAGAATAATTAGCACTAAATATAATTCCCAAATCTCTTGAAGAAAGAGCTGCACCTACAAAGTCAGTTATAAAGGTAGTATTTCCGCTGCTGGTCTTCTCACCAACAGCCACCGGGTGTATTTGTTTAGTATTGTTGATTTTTTTAAAATACCTAGAACGAACAACACTTGCACTCGTGTGAGTTTTAATTTTTACTATGGTCAGAGACCACAGCGGTAAAAGGGGTGTGGAAGGATTCTACGCTGAGCGGGGCTATCAATTTTTCCTACGAAGTTAATCCTCCTTGTAAATACAAATGAAAATAATCTACAAGCAATGAGTGTTTTTAGACTTAAAAACATAACCATTTTTAATGCAACTAAATTCATAAGTTACGTAAATCCAACAATCAAACTCCATTTCAAATTTTCTGTTTACAGTAACTATATAATGAGTAAAAGAAACATTAAGAATATTATGTTCATTCAAGTCGAGCGAAGACGCCTCATATAATTCAACAACTCTATTTTTATACAATTTTACTAACTCACTTTGAGTAGTTAAAACAATTTCCTTAGGTAGCAGATGCTGAATATTATATAAATATCAGTTACCTAATAGATATATTTTCTTGTTTGCATCAACACCATTGCTATGAATTGCACATTTTCAATACAGAAAGCAATTCAAGATGACAATCTCGCAATCAATAATTACCCTTAAATTTTAGACGAAAAGACTAACTACTAATTAAAGTAGTTAGTACATTTGCTGGCCTAGAATAATTTTATTATCTCATAACCAGCGATTAAAGTATAACTAAATTTAATTTATTTTTTGTTATTTTAATTTTAATATTTTATGCATGTATTGAAGCAGATTATACTTTATAGGCTGCTCTTACATCTAATAGCTATATTTTTTAGCATTAGTGTATTTGATATTTATTGGTTTTGCGTGATTTGATTAGCCTGGTTTTAACGTTTTTTTCAAATTATTCAGACTCCAATGTTACTGGTAAGAACACAAATAAAACAAAGCACAATACACGGAATCGGCCTTTTCGCTGCAGAATTTATACCAAAAGGTACTAAAACATGGGAATACCACCCTACTTTCGACTGCGCATTTACAGAACATGATATTGCCAAATTACCGCAATATGCACTAAGGCGTTTTTATGACTATTCTTACTTCGACTCCAATCTCAATAAGTTTATACTGTGCTTTGATGACCTGAGATTCATCAACCACACAGAAGAAAACCCTAACATCATTTCAGCAACAGATTATGACATAGCTGCACGCGACATAATGGAGGGGGAAGAGCTGCTGTGCAACTATAATCATTTTGAAGTTGGTTATTTTGAACGTCGTGGCTTATCTGATGGTACATTTACCATTCTTTAGACATGCATTACTTTACTGACAATATAGGTGCTTTGGCCGGCCTGGTATCTTTTGCAGCATACTTGCTGTACATAGTATCCACATTGCGTGGAAAGACCAAACCTAGTCGCTCAACCTGGTGGATACTTACACTTGTAGGCAGCCTCATTTTCCTTACTTCTTATACCTTGGGTGCCAGAGAAAGTATGTGGATTATGGCTAGTTATATTATTGGTCCCCTCATTATTGGCACTATATCGTTGCATCCCCGCTATGGGTATGGAGAAAAACTCTTGCCGGTGGATATTGCCTGCCTCTCATGGGCAGTATTATGTGCCATAATCTGGCTGGTATTCAATTCTCCTATCATAGCTTTTGGGGGCAGTATCATCCTTGATGCTGTAGGCCTGATACCTACAGCCCGGAAGGCATATCTTGAGCCAGACAAAGAAGATGCGCTCGCATGGAGCATAGAAATGGTGGCCAGCGTTATGAATGCGATCGGGGTAACAATGTGGTTTGTAAGTAGCGACCTTACCTGGATATATGCCCTGTATCTTTTAATTGGTAATGGTACCATTCTAACTTTGTTGGTGTATCAATCCTTCAAAGTGAGGCCCGCGACCAAGTAAAAGATGACTGGTATAAGATCTGCAAAAGGTAACTCCGGTTAAAATATACTGGCCAGCCCCACTCCGCCGCTGCTGGTATTCTCACCAACAGCCACCGGGTGTATTTGTTTAGTATTATTGATTTTTAAAAAATACCTAAAACGAACAATACTTGGAACTGGGTGGCACAAAAAGCCAAAGAAATACATTATTGGCTTCAGAGAAGTAGTTCCAACTATTTTATTATCGAACCTTTTGAAGCAGAAGTTTAAGCAGATTTATGAGTTTTTAGATAATCGTTTTAGACAGCTATTTGAATTTGAAGAACTTTGACCACCATTTTTGCTTTGCTTTCGGTGGAGTATCTATACTTTCAGTTCCCAGATTCAATCTACTAAAAACAATATCTCTTATGCTGTAATTCTCTTGTCCTTGTTTTGCCCAACTCCTAATTTGTTGAATAGAGGAAAGATTACCAGGTCGATCTATAGGCAGATTTCTTCCGCTTTCATCAGGAAACAATATGTCACCATCTTCTGCACTCGCATCAAAAAAACCAACTTTATGCTTTTCAGCTTTTTCTTTCATCGTCTCGTAAGCCATTTCCGCAACTGACCATGAAAAAGCTGCATAAATGACATCCTTTCCTATGCAGAAATCCGTTACGTTATAATTATCTGGCTCATCAATAGCAAGTGGGCCGTTAAGAGCAGGGAAAGTTTCTATCATGTCCATAAACCAACTTCTCAATACAACTGAACAATTATCTGGGTCATCATAACTATGCTCCTCTTGCCACTCAGTCTGACGGAAATACCATGTCATAAATTCAGGCCTTGTTCGAGGTGCGGCTTCGGGCATGAACACCATTAAATCATAGCTCATAACTCTGTAAATATAATAAAAATTCGATACTCCAGTAGGGATGAAAAAACAAAACCCTTGCTTAGCAAGGGTTTTGTGCGGTGTAGCGAGGACAGGGATCGAACCTATGACCTTCGGGTTATGAGCCCGACGAGCTACCGCTGCTCTACCTCGCGCTGTGGGTGCAAAAGTACGAAGTTTTATGTTACACACCAAACTAAATTATTTAATTGCTAAATTTATTTATCTGCAATATTAAATAGGGTCATTCACGGGTGTAGGCTGTTGATATTATATATGGGTGTCTTCCGGCACTGTGCGCTACTCTACCCCTATTATTTCATTGCGTTGAGTGTGCTTTTGTGCATATACACCTGTTTTTTAAAAAGATTTTGTAGTATTGCCATTCTATCTGTTTTTATTCGTTTTTACGCCATTTTATATGTTTTATAAAAAAATCATATTATTCATTATTGCGGTTTTCGGGCTACTGCTGTTCTTCAAAACCGATTATTATGCCAACTGGATAGACCGGTTCATATTAAACCCCAATACTACTGTTGAAGAACAGATGAGTAAAACATCGGTTGAGGAGCGCAAGGAGTATCGTTTCGGTAATCTGTATACGTTGTGCCAGTACATGAAAAAAACATTGGACACTACTTCTTTTAAAAATGGCGAACCTATTGTGTTGCTGCCACCTAATGATTACCTGAAGGCCAAGGGTGTGGAAACGTTTCACATGGCAGAACCGGCAGAGTTCTACTATCATATAGGTGTAAAAACGGTTTGGACTACCCACCCCGATGCACAAAAAGCCAACTGGGCAATAATCGTTACCGGCAAGAACAATATTGCCTTTATTCCTATCAGAACGACTGCAGAGCGTCAGCAATTATTAGACATGTATAAAAATTACAAACCGGCTTTATGAACTTTATCGGACTCTTATTTCTGTTAGTTACACAACTGATCACCGGCAGGGGTTTAATGCAATTATGTAAGGTGCAGATCAGACCGCTGCTTATGTTCTGCTTTTCTATGATTTCAGGTGTGGCGATATTTTCGTTCCTGCCTTTCTTCATTGAGTTGCTCCACTTGCCTATTACTATGACCTCGGTAGCAACTGCTATTGGCATAACTACGGTTGCGTTTATGTTGCCATTGTTTGCCATCATTAAAAATTTTAAGCTACCTTCTTTCAATGATATTAAGTTGCCTACTTTATATGAATTGCCTTTCTGGGTGATTCTTGGTTTGCTGATGGCATTAAGTATCTGGCGTTGTTATTATTACCCACCAAATGCGCGCGATATGCTGTCGGGCCCTGAGGTATTGGCTGATTTTGCATTGAAGGAGAAGCACATTATCAATTCAGTGTTTACCGTTGATCTTCAGTCTACCAATAACTACCTGAAGCCTCCGTATATCATTAGCCTGCAAATCATCTACAAATTATTTGTACAGCCGTTTGGTCAGACCTGGTTGAGTATCCTTTTTGTGAACTTCATTATTATTTTATATACGTTACTCAAAGAAAAATTGCATCCGTTGATTATCGGTTTTCTGATGCTCTATTTCTTTGCTATGCCTGAAGTGTTTGGCTATACATACCTTATGCTGTTCGACTATAGTAATATGATATTCCTGTTTGGTGGTTTCTACTTCCTTTCAAGGTATTTCGAAGAAATGGAAGTCAGCAATTTCAGATTTGCGGTGTTCCTTTTTGCGATAGCAACCTATATACGTACAGAAACCTTGATAATAGAGGGTATGGTATTGCCATTGATATTCTTCTATCAATATAAAGACAAGCTAGGGGCAGCTAAGTCGTGGATAAGAATGGGGTTATTCATTATTGTTCCGTTCATTGTTTACTTCCTGTGCATGAATATTTATATCAAACATTTCATACCTGTAAAGTATGATGTATCTAATGATATTAATAAGAACCTGGGCGATGTCAGCTTCTTCTTAAACAGATTATATGACATTGTAGATAAACTCATATTTGCAGATCATCTGCCATACTACGGTTATTTCCCTCATTTGTTCTTTATCATTATTGCGGTAGATATTATCTTCTTCAGAAAGTTCAACAAGGAGGCAATAACTATGTTGTATGGTATTCTTGTTGTTTATATCGGTCTGGCATTTATAGGTTATTTACTTCCACTGGCCGATTTGTTGCACACTACTAAGCGGGGTATGTTTAAATTGTTGCCACTTATTCTGATCTATTACCGCAGCAGTCCATCGTTAGTAAAATTGAGTGGTATTATTACGAATTGGGAAAACGGCCGTCAGGAAGAAAAGAAAACAACATCGGCGAAGCCACAAGCGGCACCTGCTCGTGCTACAAAGAAATAAACCGACTCTGTTTGAGCAGACATAATACAAAAGCAGGCGACAGCATTTCGCCTGCTTTTGTATATTTAACCATTAATAGATTTATGATGAATAAAATCAGACTGCTTATATGGTCATTGTTGATACCTGTTTTTTGTACGGCACAAAGTGCAGACTCTACATGGATCACCACTCACTACACAAAGAAGGAATTATACATAGTGATGCGCGATGGGGTAAGATTGTTTACCACCATTTACCAACCCATAGACAATACTAAGGAACACCCCATACTCATGAATCGCACGCCGTATGCGGTGAGTCCGTATGGCGAAGGGAAATTCAGAGCCTACTGGAACACGCCATATTCCAATTACTTTAAAGAAAACTACATCATTGTGTTGCAAGATGTAAGGGGTAAGTTTATGAGTGAAGGTGAGTTTATGGACGTTAGGCCATTTATGCCGGGCAATGATAAAACCAAAACCGATGAAGCCAGCGACACTTATGACACTATAGACTGGCTTATCAATAATGTAAAGGGCAACAATAAGCGAGTGGGTATTTTCGGTATTTCTTACCCGGGTTACTATGCTATGATGGGTGCACTGTGCGGTCACCCTGCGCTGAAGGCTGCTAGTCCGCAGGCACCGGTAACGGACTGGTTCATGGGCGATGATTTTCACCACAACGGTGCATTTATGCAGATGGATGCCTTCAGCTTCTACACAACATTTGGTAAGCCTCGTCCCGTGCCTACGCAGGAATGGGCACCGGGATTTCAGTATTACAGTAAAGACAATTATAAGTTTTACCTGAGTATACCTACGCTGAAAGACCTTGCTTACTATATGGGCAAGGATGTAAAATTCTGGGGGCAGCTATATGACCACCCCAACTATGACAAATGGTGGCAAGACAGGAATACCCGCAATTACGCACAATACATACCTAAAAATGTAGCGACCTTGGTTGTGGGTGGTTTGTTTGATGCTGAAGACTGCTTCGGTGCATGGAATTTATATAAAGCAATAGAAGAAAAAGCAACCAACAACAATAAACTGGTAATGGGTCCATGGAGTCATGGCGGATGGGCCAAGAGCACCGGTGAGTACCTGGGTAATGTGCGCTTTGGCAAGAAAACAGCAGAATGGTATCAGCAAAATGTAGAACTACCGTTCTTTGAATATTACCTGCAAGATAAGGGTGATATCAGCAAACTAAAGGAAGCCACAGTATTCTTCTCCGGAGCTAATGAATGGCGTACTTTCCCTAAATGGCCGGCTGATGAAGTACAGTACAAACGTATGTATCTGCAGGTAGATGGCTCATTGTCTTATGACCTACCTTACAGCAATGGAGTGAAGTATGTAAATAAATATACCAGCAACCCTAATAAACCTGTACCCTACACAGAGGATGTGCATTTTAAACGCACTACCGAATATATGACCGACGACCAGCGATTTGCGGCTCGCAGACCCGATGTATTGGTATATGAAACAGATACGCTTCGCGATGATGTTACCCTTGGCGGACCAGTTGTTGCCGACCTGTTTACGGCTATCAGCAGCACAGATGCCGACTTTGTAGTAAAAATAATAGATGTATTACCAGATAATTTCAGCTATAGTGAAACTATGGTTGGTAACGGCAAGAACTACCCGATGGGAGGCTACCAGATGCTGGTACGTGGTGAAGTAATGCGTGGTAAGTATCGTAATAGTTTCAGCGACCCGCAGCCATTCACACCCGGGAAACTAACAGAAGTAAAATTCAAGATACCTGATGTGGCGCATGTGTTTAAGAAAGGGCACAGGATAATGGTGCAGGTACAAAGCAGTTGGTTCCCGCTTGTGGACCGCAACCCGCAAAAATTTATAGACATCTATAAATGCGACAAAACTGACTTTGTGAATTGCGATATAGAGATCAATTGCGGTAGAGATAATCCATCGAGCATTCTATTACCTATAATCAACAATCAATAAAATGAGTGTACTCAACCAACTGGCCAACGCACTACAAATAAGAAGTTCTGAGCCGAATAAGGTGTTAGCAAAGAAGATTGCAGAAACGAATGATACTACAGCAATAAAGGAACTTGCAGAAAACCTTACTAATAAAGACAAGCTGATACAAAGCGACTGTATTAAGACACTATATGAAGCCGGGGAACTCAATCCTGACCTTCTAAAACCTTATGCATCATTGTTTGTGCAGTTACTTGACAGCAAGAACAACCGCATGGTATGGGGTGCCATGACAGCGCTGAGTGCAGCAGCTACCCAGTGTGCGCCAGAGCTATATAAAGCCATTGCTAAAATAGTAGCCATTGCAGATAAGGGCACTGTAATTACAAAAGACCATGCGGTGAACATCCTGGTGAAACTATCTGCGTTTAAAGAATACTCGGCAGATACTATTCCGCTGTTGCTAGAGCAAATATTGACAGCACCGGTAAACCAAATGCCTACATATACTGAAAAAACAGCGACAATAATAGATGCGGAACACAAGGCTGCATTCCTCAATATTATTACTACCCGCCTACCCGATATAGAGGGTGATGCAAAACGGAAACGATTAGAGAAGGTGATTAAGAAGTTGAAGTAATCAGTTAATAACTTCAACTTCTTAATATTGTTATTCTAATTCATATTCTATACTATTTATTGTCTACCCTTTTCAATAAAGGCAATCCCAGTTGTTCTGCTATCAGCATAGAAAGACTGTCACCGCCTTCGCTGAAAGGCCAAACGAAGAGTGTTTGCATATTGTGTTCTTTACGAATGTCGGCTATTGCTTTCAAGGTTAACTGCATGGCTATACCCTTGCGCCGGTATTCTTCGAGCACCATTGCAGAGCATAGATAGATGGTATCATAATCATCACCGGGTTGTGTAAGCTGTAATAATTGCAACTCTGTAATTTCGTGGTTGATGAACTGTTGCATTATTGCTGCCCGAGTAGGAATTACCATTACCCACGCAATAGGTCCATCGCCTTCGTTATATTCAGAAAGTGTAGCGGGGTGAATTTGTTCCAAGCGTTCCCTTTGCTCCTCATCAACACTTATCTGGCCTGGGTCACTTCTGTACTCAAAAGCCTCATCTGCCAGTTGTAGCATCCGTTCAAACTTACTCAATGTCATTAGGTTATTCTTTTGGGCGTTACTTTCCACCTGTCAATAAAAGTCTTAATTCATCGGTCATAGCTGCTGTTTTTCTGGTTTCGTAACTGAAACAAGCCATTCCTGTTTTGCAATGTGCTATATCTTTTGTTACCCCATTACGGGTAGTTGTGATGTGATATAACAAATCAAAAGATATTGTACTCAGCTCCTCTGCATAAATTTTCACACTCAGCACATCACCATAAAATGCTTCCCCTCTGTATGCCACCATCACATCTGCCATTATCAGGCTATTCCCGGCAGCGTTGAGTTCAGAATACCCATGAGTAGCCAACAGCATCATACGTGCTTCATGTACAATACTCAATACGGCATCATTACCTACATGACCTCCATAATTGATATCTCCTATACGCACAGGAATAGTAGCTGTGTACAGTTCTTTAACCTCCGGAAATTTAATCTTTACCCGCATCAGAATAACTTAAAACTTAGTTCAAATAATAGTGACGTCAGTCAATAATCGTGTGCCAAAGCATGGATTATAGCACCAACATCTAAAAGTAAATGTAAAAAAAGCGGTCAGCAATTTTTATTGAATTATTTTTGCGTGTTGCCTGCAACCGATATAAGTTAAAAGGCAATCTCTTTTTTATGAAAATTATATGTATCGGGCGTAATTACGCCGACCACGCTAAAGAATTAAAAAACGACCTTCCTACAGAACCAGTAATATTCATGAAGCCTAAAAACGCTATGTTATTGCCGGGCAAACCACTTTATTATCCTGAATTTACCAAGGACTTACACTATGAGTGTGAAGTGGTGGTAAAACTGGGCAAGAACGGTAAATTTATACAGGAAAAATTTGCACATAAGTATTACAACGAAATATCATTGGGTATAGACTTCACTGCACGCGATGTACAGAATGAGTTAAAGAAAAAAAGCCTTCCTTGGGAAATAGCTAAGGCATTTGATGGTTCTGCAGCGGTTGGTGAGTTTATTCCACTTAATGCAGAAACACAGATCAATGACCTGGATTTTCAACTGAAACTGAATGATGAAATAGTGCAGGACGGGCATACCCGTGATATGATATTCAATATAAACAACATTATTGCTTATGCTTCCCGCTTCTTTACACTGAATATAGGTGACCTTATTTATACGGGCACACCGGCAGGTGTGGGCCCTGTAAAAGTAGGCGACAAGCTGGAAGGCCACTTGGTAGGTCGTAAAGTGCTGGAAGTTGACATTATGTAATATTACAAGCTCAATTAGCAATGGATGTACAATTAGAACAGGGTTGGAAAGAAGAATTAAAAGAAGAGTTTTCTAAACCTTACTTTACCCATATTGTGCAATTTCTCAAACAAGAGAAAAATGCAGGTAAGGTAATATACCCACCCGGAAAACAAATATTCAATGCATTTGAGCATACCCCACTAAGCAAGGTTAAAGTGGTTATTTTGGGGCAAGACCCTTATCATAACCAGGGTCAGGCACATGGGCTTTCGTTTTCAGTACCTGAGGGAATAAAGCCCCCCCCATCGCTTGTGAATATTTTCAAAGAAATACATGCAGATCTGGGATTGCCGATAGGAACATCGGGCAACCTGACCAAGTGGGCAGATCAGGGGGTATTGCTGCTGAATGCGTCACTCACCGTAGAAGCAAATCAACCGATGTCGCACAGTAAAGTAGGTTGGCATATTTTTACTGATGAGGTAATCAAACATATTTCCTCAGCTAAAGAACATGTGGTATTTATGTTGTGGGGCAGGTTTGCACAAAACAAAGAAATACTCATAGATGCTGCAAAACATAAAATACTAAAATCGGCACACCCGTCTCCACTTTCTGCACATAATGGTTTTTTCGGGTGTGGGCATTTCAGTAAGACCAATGAATACCTGCGGGAGAATGGCCAGCAACCCATAGACTGGTCTTTAACCTGAAATGAAAAATATTATTGTTGCCCATAAGTTGGGGAAATACAAATAACTTTGTGAACCATTATATATCAGTGGTTTTCGGCTTAAAAGTATTGATAATGTAATGCAGACAACTGTCACCAAACTACAAAAATGAAACTATTACAAAACATATTGGGAAGAATATTTGCAGTGTATGCCGCACTTATGTTTGTGGCCACTATGCTGGTGATACTTATTCCTGTATGGATTACTTCATTGCTGCCTGAACCTTACAGAGCCCGTTGCCTGCACCCAATTTTCAGGTTATGGATGGGTGTATACATGCCACTTATCTTTTGCCCGGTGATACGTAAGGGTAAAAAGAACTTTAAGAAAGGCGAAAATTATGTTGTGATACTTAACCACAATTCTTTGATGGATGTTCCTGTGTCATCACCATGGATTCCTGGTCCGAATAAAACATTGGCAAAGGCCGAAATGGCACGCATACCATTGTTCGGCGCAATATATAAAGCAGGGTCTATATTAGTAGATCGTAAAAACGACAACAGCCGCAGAAGCAGCTTTAGTAAGATGCAGCAAACCCTTGATCAGGGCATCCACCTTTGTCTATATCCTGAAGGCACACGTAATAAAAGTGGCCACCCACCCATGCAACAATTTTTTGATGGTGCCTTCACCACTGCCATAAAGGCACAGAAACCACTTATGCCCGGTATTCTGTTCAATACCGCCAAAGTTCTCCCTGCAACAAAAAAATTCTGGGCACGACCAATGCCTGTTAAGATACATTTTCTGGAGCCCATATCGACAGAAGGACTTACGCTCGACGATGTAGCATCGCTAAAAGCAAGAGTTCATAATATTATGGAAACCTACTACATCAATCACAATACGAAAGCATGACATTCAGTATTATCGGCACCGGGAACATAGCATGGTTCTTCGGTAAAAGGTTAGCAGCATCAGGACACCAGTGCAGAGGAGTATATGGTCGTAATGCTGCATCCACCAAGGCACTGGCAGATGCCTTGCTTTGCAATAGATTTGGTGCAATTAATGAAATAAGAGACGAAGATGCAGATGTTTGTTTTCTTGCGGTTTCTGATGCAGCAATAGCTGAAGTAGCTGCTCAACTATCATTTAAAAAAACAATACTGGTTCATACATCCGGCGCACAACAATTGGGTATTCTTAGCAAAGCAGCTACAGACTATGCTGTGCTTTGGCCGGTATACTCTATTCTTAAAACCAATACACCCGGCCACAGAGATATTCCTTGTGCATGGGAAGTTTCTTCTGACAGAGCTAAAAAGTATATGTTGGAAATGGGTCATGCTATTACAGATGATTTGTTTGAAGCAAAGGAAGAGCAACGTAAATGGTTGCACTTGTCAGCTGTAATGACCAATAATTTCATCAATCACTTGTTGGCTATTAACGAACAGATCTGCAAAGAGAACAATTTACCTGCATCGGCTTTGCAGCCTATGATCACTCAAACATTTGAGCGAGTGAAGCATACTTCTCCACGTTCGGTGCAGACCGGCCCTGCGATAAGAAAAGATTACAGCACAATAGAGCAGCACAAACACTTACTGGAAGAGCACCCGCAATTGCTTAAAGTATATGAAGCACTAACAGAATCGATACAGGCAATGTATGCAACAGCCGTTTCTGCATAATGCTAAAATTGGTATAACTGTAATGCAATACGCCGGTTTATTCTGATATTTTATATAAATTTGTTCAGCTACATTATATAAGCAACCGACAAATAATGATAAAAAAACAGTCTCTCAGTATATTGGTGTTGTTGCTGATCGTTTTTTTATCTTCGTCAGTGCAGGCGCAAACTGACGCTCAGAATTTTAAAAACTTCCAACTATCGTGCTCCAGAGTGTCTGATGCATGGAAAAAGTATAACGATTCGCTGGCGAAAGACTTTAAAAAGAAAGGGCTTAATTTCCCCCCTAAAGACATATATCTCCGTGCATTTAAGGCACAGAATGAGCTTGAAGTTTGGGGCAGAAACAACGAAAACAGCGAATATAAACTCATTAAGCTATTCCACATTTGTGCCTTATCTGGCGTATTAGGACCTAAACGTGGTGAGGGTGACCGACAAGTGCCGGAAGGATATTATTTCATAGATGATTTTAATCCGAAAAGTGATTACTACTTATCTATGCTGCTCAACTACCCCAACTACTCTGACAACCTACTTGCCAATAAGCCTAAAAAAGGTGGGGATATTTATATACATGGTGGCTGTGTAACTGTTGGCTGTATGCCCATGACCGATGAAGGTATACAGGAATTATATACCCTTTGTCTGAATGCGAAAGTAAATGGGGAAGAGAATATTCCCGTACACATATTCCCTACCCGCCTCACCCAAAACGGCTGGGACTATCTGAAAAAAGAATATATCAACTACCCCCAGAGCATTGCTTTCTGGTATACATTGAAACCGGGCTACGACTACTTTGAGAAGTACCACAAGCTGCTGCCGGTGATGTATTCACCTGATGGGTATTATGTGAATTGAGTTGTTAATGAGTGCATAGGCTCCATTATATGCAATCGTCAATATTGTGCTTGATACTTTTAATAGCATATTTTCACTACCCTAAATCACCCTATTAATTTTTGCTTTACTTTTGATAACAATTATTGAAAATCCATTTTAAGACTGCTTGTCAACAAGTAGTTTTTTACTTTTGAATATATTATTATGCAAGTAAGATCAATGGCAGAGTTTGCCGCAAGTGGCGAAACACCGGAAGTGCTTTTTTGGGTAGGTTGTGCAGGTAGTTTTGACCAGCGCGCTCAGAAAGTGACCAAGGCCTTTGCCCAGATACTGGATAAAGTGGGCGTATCGTTTGCCATTATGGGTAAGGAAGAGTCTTGCACAGGAGATCCGGCTCGCAGAGCGGGTAATGAATTCCTGTTCCAGATGATGGCTTACAACAACATAAACCTCCTTAACAGCTACGGCATTAAGAAGGTGGTAACTACTTGCCCGCATTGCTTTAATATATTTAAAAACGAATACCCTGCGCTTGGAGGTACTTATGAAGTGATACACCATACTACTTTCCTCCAACAGCTGATAGACGAAGGTAGAATTAAGCTGAAGGAAGGTGGAGCATTTAAGGGCAAGAAAATTACATATCACGACAGTTGCTACCTCGGTCGCGGAAATGGTATATATGAAGCGCCACGCCAGGTGTTGGAATTCTTTGAAACAGAAGTAATAGAGATGAAACGCTGCCGCAGCAATGGTATGTGCTGTGGTGCAGGTGGCGCACAGATGTTTAAAGAAGAAGAACAAGGTACAGCCAGAGTAAACTTTGAGCGCGCTGAACAAGCTCTGGAAACAGGTGCAAGTATTATTGCGGCTAACTGTCCGTTCTGCACCACAATGCTGACTGACGGTGTAAAAAACAAGGAAAAAGAAGATAGCGTAAAGGTGATGGATATTGCCGAGATGGTAGCTCTATCGATGGCATAATTATTGTGTTTCGATAAGTGAATAACCTTTATTAATAACCCGGTGAGTATGAAAAACAAGACCTTAGTATTGGGCGCATCTGAAAACCCTGCCCGTTATAGTAATATGGCAGTTAAAAAATTACGGGGCAAGGGTCATGAAGTGTTGGCGATAGGTAAACAAGCCGGGGAAATAGAAGGTGTAGCCATACAAACCGGGAATATTAGCAGTAATGAGGTAGATACAGTTACGCTGTATCTTAACCCAACGCACCAGCAGCCATACTACGACTATATATTAGCCCTGAAACCACGACGCATTATTTTCAACCCGGGCACAGAGAACGAAGAACTGGAGACTCTGGCTGAGCAACAAGGCATAAAGGCGATAGAAGCCTGCACGCTTGTGATGCTGAGCACCGGACAGTTTTAGGTTGTGCTACAGTAAAACCGACACTACAATTATTCCATTTTCTTTATTGTAACTTTAACAACAAAATGTTTAAGTTTGTTAGTATGTACAACCGTGCTATGTTGAAAAAAGGATTGTTTTTTTCAGCGTTAATTTTTACGCTGTTCACAGGGCAACAAACAATGGCCCAGGAATCTGTAGCTGCACCCGCACCTACCCCATCTTCTATTATCCCCCGCGATATGGAGAAACTCCAGATTATGGAAGACTCTATGGTGGTGACTCTTGACTCAATGAATGAAGCTTTTCTGCCAGATACTCATTTAGGCTACAGCGAGCGGTTTATCAGACAATTGGTGAAGACACTTAAAATACCCAATTCCTACCAATACCCTTTCAATAAGCTGAAAGATAAAATCAATATCATATCTCCAGATGACAATTCGTTCCGAATTTTCAACTGGGGCGTAGATATGTCGCAGATATTCAGAAGGTATTATGGTGCTATTCAGTTGCCATCTACAAGCCTGAGACTGTATGGTCTAACAGACTATAGCGAACAACTGACCAAGGGTGCAGAAGATAGTGTACTCACCGGAGGCAAATGGTATGGCGCACTATACTACCGTATAATGACAAATGAGGTAGAAGGGCACAAAATATATACTCTGTTTGGCTTTAGTGCCGGCAGTGCCCTGAGCAATAAGAAATTAATGGACCCTATGACCATCACCGATAATGGTGTGGTATTTGGTGCACCGATATTCGGTATAGGTTCAAAAAACTTTCCAAAGCAACCAATAAAGCGTTTTATACTGGAATACAAGAAAGGTGTGCAGGTGGGTCTGAACTGGAACGAGGAGAAACAGGCAGTTGTTTTTGATGATTTGGTATCGCAGGTAAATGACCCTAACCGCAAGTATACATACGTGCCAAGTGGCCAGTATAATGCATTTATATGGGGTAATGACATGTGGAATGTGCGCGTAAATATTATGCCGATACAAGAACTTCAGGATGGACAAGCACCAACTGAAGATGATAAGAAATAATTTCAAAAACTTTTCCTACATTTGCACTCCCGAAAGGGAAATACTGCTACAAAGCAGTATGATCACAGGTGTTCTGGTCCGGTAGCTCAGTTGGATAGAGCATCAGCCTTCTAAGCTGGGGGTCATTGGTTCGAATCCAATCCGGATCACTCGAAGAAAAAGAAAAGCCTTGTTGGTAAATACCTTCAAGGCTTTTTCTTTTTTTGGTAAAACAATGGTAAAACATTCGGGGAGCTGCCCCCAAAAGACTCTGCTGTCACAGGTTCATTTTATAAAGCCAGTAGCGCACGCCAAATATCCTGTCTATTTCTTTATATACAGTAAAGCCTAAGCTTTCATATACATGCCGGGCGGCATCCATTATCTCTGATGTGTGTAGCCCGATAATTTTTTCTCCATTTTCCCGTGCGTTGTCTATACACATACAAGTGAGCCTTTTCCCGATGCCCTTTCCGCGAAAATCAGGGTGCACGCCCACCATTCTTATATATGACCAGTCAGCAGGGTATATGTTTGTCGGGTTACCATTACTTACCAGGAAGGCCATACCTACAATACGGCGATCTATTTCTCCCACAAAAGCGCGTGAAATGCTTAAAACCTCTTTCAGCTTATTGTCATTATGCAGGCTTGCATTTAGTGTGGCCCAGCCATCCTCGGGCAGCATTTTTTCAAATTCAGAATAGGAAGCGATTTTCAAATCACTTAATTGCTTAATATCCTCATACGTTGCACATCTATATGAAATGGGTGGCATATCTTGATTAATTTATGGTATTACAAAACATAAAGTGGCTATAAGTGCCTCTCGGCAAGATTGATTCAAACAAAATTAATAAATATTTTTGCAACATTGAATAGAGCCCAATCTTCTCAAATCCTCAACTATTTGGTTCGAGATTTGTACCATAGGGTTCACATTAAGCCCGTAAGAGCACTTTTAAGCACTTACGGGCTTTTTTGTATTCTAAAGTTCCATTTGCAGATTTGAGATTCCCAAAATACAAATCCGGCTAATGTTCTAAATTGCATCGTATCAGATTAAAGTCCGTCTTCTATATGCGCTACTACATACTATGTATCACTGTTGTTTTAATATCACTTGCATTTTATTCCTGTAATGCGCAAACTGCCCAAAACGACATTCTGTCGCAGAAGGTAACCGGAGACGCGATTCCTGCCATTAAAGAATTGATGGACAAAGGATATATCCATGAAAGTGACAAGCTACTGATGGCAAACTTCCTAATTAGCCACCCGCAAATAAATAACCTTTCCTACGCTCAACTGATTGACAGCATTAATGAGATAAAACATAAAATGGTTGCGAAGATGGCCAGAGAAAACAATTTTGGTAAGGACTCTATGTTTATCAGGATACCCAATGGCGAAAAATTCTTTTTGGGATTGGGCGAACTTTCATTTGATAAACTCGTAGAAAAGTATAGCGACCAGCTACCCCAAAAATATGAAGGTGATTATAATCTGGTTTTAGATGGTTCTACAAAATCTTCAGGAATTATTGCGGAACTATGTAACGATCCGGGTATGGCCATAATAGTGGGAAATATACTATATGTAAAGAAAGAAAATGGACAACTGAATAATCTTCGTGTCGGGGATGTGGCAGAAATGTCCAAACGCATCAGAGAGTCAAAAGAATTCGCTCCGTTTTTGAAGCTGACTAAGTAGTCACCTACAAAGTCTTTATTTTCGCTTACGAGAACTATCGAGAATTACATCAAACCTTTTTAGGAAGGGTCACCTTGCTTTTACATTTCCTAATTTTCCTATTGTCGCTATTCCATTCCTAACCATTCCTTTAAAGGATAAACAGTATAACAAAATTCTTTAAACTCGTTCAACAAAATGTCGGGCGAGTTCACTTTAAGAGTAAAAGCCACTGATAGTTCAGTGACTTTTGTGTTTTATACATATGCCAAGTGTGACTCAATTTGTTTACACTTTAACCACATTAACTCAGGTTGCCTTATTACCAAGGCAAAGCCTGGCAAGAGTTAGGTCTACATTAGTTTATCTTGTATTAATAATTTTACATACAATTGAATCACTTAAAAACAGTGCTATATTGGGGATGCAAAAGCACTCCGCTCTGTTTATACAAATAATACGATTAGATCGGTCTTACCGACACATCATAAACATTAAACAATTCACATTTTGAAAACGCAACCACTACAGATAGATAGACTCATAACAGATCGGTTAATTCTTATACCGTTTAGCGTAGCAATTTGCAGGAATCTTATTGACGGTGATTTTAGTGATGTGGTAGAGATGGGATTAAAGAAAGGTAAAAGTTGGCCTGATGAAGATGTTATCGAGACATTACCTAAAATAATCGACAATTTATCTCAGGTAGACGCTCCTACCGGTTTTGAATCATGGATGATCATTAAAAAGGACACTTCAGAAATAATAGGAGATGCAGGATTCAAAGGATTGAATTCTGAAGGAAGGAATATTGATATTGGGTATGGCATCA
Organism: Chitinophagaceae bacterium; assembly: GCA_947454715.1. Taxonomy (GTDB): domain Bacteria; phylum Bacteroidota; class Bacteroidia; order Chitinophagales; family Chitinophagaceae; genus Flavipsychrobacter. The sequence goes on along the minus strand of CANGMZ010000015.1, from coordinate 13,311 downwards.
TAAAAGAAGAAAGGAGAAATGGCTACGCTGAAGAAGCAGTAAAAGCCCTGATAAAATGGGCATTTTCAAATGAAATAGTTAAAGAAATAACTGCAAATTGCATGACTGACAATATTAGTTCGATAAACCTACTGAAGAAATTAAATTTTATTGATACAAGGAGGGATGATGAAATGGTTTATTGGACAATAGACCGACAGGGGATTTGGTAGCTGATTTTATATTGAAATATCATTCCGGCATAATAGAAGAACAAATCAGTTTGTTGAGAATAGATGGGTAAGAATATTGATTATAAATTTATCTTTAGACAAAATTTTCAGCTGATATGGGACGTTTCTTTGTTTTTCCCTTTATAGGATTATGTCTAGTGCTATCCTTAAATTCTTATGCCCAAAAATGTTCTTTGGACGTGGATAAGATTGATGCTTTTTCAAATGAGCATGTTAAATCGTCAAAAGCAGCTTTTGGCCCAAAAAAGTATAAGTGGGCATTGACGCTCAGCAAAGTCAATCAAAAATATGGATGGGAATTACTCTTATTATATAGTGGTGCTACTGATGGTTCAATTAAGAAGGGTGATTTGTTCAAAATGAAACTTGCCAATGGTAAAATAGTTGATTTTGTAGTTGATGAAGATTGCACAAGTGCAGCTCAGGTGGGGCGTGGTGCAATCATCTCCGTTTTCAGACCTAAAGGAGTGCTATCAGAAGCCATAGTTAAAGATATTTCTTCATCAGCCATTACGTTGTGTCTGGTAAATACCCTGGGACAAAAAGTAGAACTAGAGATAAGCGACAGCGAGGGCGAAGAACTTAAGGAAATTGCAAGGTGCTTGTTATTGCCATAATCCAGCACCTCAAATATTTACAAACACACAAGCCACTGATTTTCAGTGGCTTGTGTGTTTGTAACTTTTCAGAATATCCTATTTCCCATCTACTACATAATCCAACGCGGTAACCCCGTTAGTGAATTGTTTTGTAGCTAAAAGATGGAGTTTTATTTTTTCTTTTATGTCTGTGAATAATGGAATGCCCTTGCCGAGAATTACCGGATTAATGAATAGCCAATAGCCATCTATCAGGTTTTGTTGTATCAATGAGTGTGTTGCGGTTGGGCTACCAAAGAGTAAGATTTCACTCCCTGCCTGTTGTTTTATCTCATTTATTCTTTCTGAAAGGTTATCGCTGATAATGATAGTGTTGGTTATGTTAGCATCCTTCATTGTTTTTGAAAGAACAATTTTTCGGGCTTCTTTATACCATTTAGAATGTTCTATGTCGTGCTTGGAGGCATTGGGTTTGTCTGCAGCTGTAGGCCAGTAGCCTTCCATCATCTGGTAGGTTGTGCGCCCATATAATGCGGTATCGCTCTCGCCTATTCGCTTACCTACATGGTCAAAAATTTCCTCATCAACTTTAATAAAGTCCATTTCGCCATTCGGTCCGGCGACAAAACCGTCGAGTGAGATATGCATGAATGAAATTATTTTTCTCATATTTTTTATGTTTTATTGTTATGTATGCTAGTGCCTTTTATCTAGGCTGCTGATTTATAAATTTAGTCAACTTTATAATGCCAATCATACAATATGTAAACACTGCGGTCAGAGACCGCAAACATCAAAGGATGTAGAAAAATCATACATCACTTAAGAATTAGGTTGGATAAACAAAACCTGTTTGCGTTTCTTTTGTTTTTATTGGTCGAACTTCGACAGATGCTGAAGGAACAAATTTGAATTTAGGATTAGCTTTTGCAATTTCTACTGCGGCAGCAATGTCCGGTGCCATAATATGGTAATACCCTACTTGCACTTCTTTCGTAATATCGATGGAGTTAACATCCCATTCATTGCCATTTTGAGCAATAATATAACCTGATCTAACTATTGGTTGTGCTGCAATAAGAATACCTTTTGCTTTCAGTTCTTCAATATAAACCTCACACTCTTTTATAAATATCAAGTGGTCTATATCAGACAATGCAGACTTAGCATCGCCTACATTGCGCACGTATAACATAAACTCATTTTTCATATCTACCGTAATTTCGTGAACAACAGTTAAATTAATACATTTATATGAATCAGAGATAAAAACGTGACTGTGAATTTGGGGCACAACATATTGTGTGATAGCTCACTAGATATGTAAGTGATAATTTAAGTACACTGCTTACAAAGAACAATGACATATACATTACACATAAGCAAATGGCACTGTAAAAATCAATTATATGATTACTTTTAATTAATAGTCTTTTCGTGTGCTGTGTATAATATCTCTGATAATGTTATCGAGTTCGTGTGCAGAAGCAACAATAGCATCCAGTATTTTCTGCTGTTCTCCTTCGTCTTGCAGGGATTTATCTTTAATGAGGTTAACTAATCCCATAATACGAGCAAGTGGAGCCCTCACAACATGAGACTGCTGCCAGGCAATATCATCCATCAGCATATTGTTTTCTATGACCTGAGAAATATCCAAACTCGCACCAATAAACTTTAACGGAACACCATTATCATCAAAAATAACCCGGAACCAAGATCTGAGGTGCCTTATTTCACCATCTGTCCGAATAATTCGTTCTTCAAAAGTTATTTCTGTTTTGTTATTATGAGCGCGGTCCAAAAGTTCTTTTACCCGTTCTTTATCATCAGGATGAACCATGTTGATATAACTCTCGAAAGTCGCATTATGTGTTGCAGGGTTTACACCATATATTTTACAAAGTGAATCAGACCATTTCGCAGTATTACCTTTAAAGTCCCATTGCCAGGTTCCGAAATTAGCGAGTTCCTGTCCCTGTAAAATCATAGCGTTCAATTCCTGAACAATACTTGCATAAAGCTTATTTTCCATTATTACCCTCAGGAGTGCAGCAGACCTATCAATAATTACAAGTTCGCTCTCGGCGGGCACTTTAATCTCATTATAGTACATGGCAAAAGTAGCTATAACATCTCCGTTTGTGTTGATGATGGGATAAGACCAACATGCCCGCATACCGTCACGTAATGCAGCATCTTTGAAATCTACCCATTTTTCATCGTGCTCAATATCTGAAACTACAACACGTTCCTTTAAAAATGCTGCTGTGCCGCAAGACCCTCTGTTTAGCCCTATTGACATCCCATGTACTGCCTCTATATAATCTGCTGTAAAAGAAGGGGAAGCCCAGTTATATGCTTTGCCATCCTGAATCTTTAATATAGAACATTTCATATTAGGGAAAATATGCTCTAATCCCAAAACATAAAATTTCAATGTTTCTTCAAGCGCAGTATTATTTTCTGCATTCAACTCCAACACTAACTTTTCCAGATGTTCCAGATTTCCTAAAAGTGTTTTCTCTGTAGTATCTAATAATACACCTGCTATTGACTTTAGTTTGTCGTCTTCAAAAACCAGAGATACGAAGTTGGTCATAGAAATAATCTTACCATCTGCGCTTACCATTCTAAAATCGAAGTTGTTTTTCTTCAATTTAGTCGGATCTTCAAAAAAGCTTTTTACTATTTCTATATCTTCACTATAGGTATGGTTAATCCAATACATTTTATCGTTTAACCATTCTTTCGATGAATATCCCAACATCCGAGATACATTATCACTAATGGATATGAGTTCCATTGTCTCGGGATTGGCTTCCCATATTATTCCGCTCATTGAATCTATGAGCAATTTGCATCTGTCTGTCATAAATAATGGTGATTAGCGTTTATTATTATTTTATACACTTCTTCCTCTTTGTAAAAATTAAAGATGATTAAGTGCACTTAACAATTACACTAATATAGTAAAAAATACCACTCCAAAAACACTATTAACAATAGCAACTTATTTTTAAAAAATATAAAAATCAGCAGCTACTATTTTATGTACAATAATGAAACAAAAATACTATTCAATTTAGTAATTAATGACACTACTGTTAGTAGTTGCAGATTGAGAAATAGCAGATAAACTATTGATTTAGCAGACACTAAAAAAAGTCATTATTTACATATAATGTTGATTATTTTAATGCAACATCTAAAAATACTCAACCCTGTTTTGTTATCCTCATTTACTTAACTTTGAAATAGCCAGTAACTAAACAATACAATAATAATCCACATGAATCCTAAGGTTGATTTCTACTTTAATAAAGATAGCCAGTGGCAGAAAGAGTATAAGCTATTGCGAACCATTGCGCTTGAAAGTGGTTTAAAAGAAGAATTAAAATGGGGTTGCCCATGTTATGTATTAGATAAAAGCAATGTGATATTAATCCATGGCTTCAAGGAATATTGTGCGTTACTATTTATGAAGGGGGCTTTATTACAGGACAAGGCAGGCATACTCATTCAGCAAACTGAAAATGTGCAATCTGCTCGCCAACTGAGATTTACAAGTGCTCAGGAAATCGTGAACCTGAAAAGTACTATTAAAGCATATATACAAGAAGCAATAAAAGTAGAACAGGCAGGTTTAAAAGTGGAGCTGAAAAAGACATCGGAATATGCAGTGCCGGAAGAGTTCCAGAAAAAGCTGGATAGCAATCTCGATTTAAAAACTGCATTTCATGCATTGACGCCGGGGAGGCAGAGAGCTTATATCTTCCATTTTGCGCAAGCTAAGCTATCTAAGACCCGTGAGGCAAGGGTGGAAAAGTATATTCCACAAATACTTGATGGCAGAGGGCTTGAGGATTAATTAATGGTAAAATCATTAGTGATAAATAGCTCCTCTGAATGTATCAATCTCCATTTCTGATGCACAGTATTTTGAGTTTAGACCTGTGATTATCAGACTGTCATTTGTAACATGGAATACTACATTTTTATTGTGCAAATCGGTATATGCATACTTGCCGGTATTGTTATTGTGCCAACTATAGTTGACCGCAGCCGCAAATGGTATTGCCGTATTTGATTTGAAATCGAAGTGATCTATCAAGGTATATTCGAGGCCAATTATACTAATGGTGCTATCGGGGTAATAGGCAATTTTGTACGTTGTTGTAACCTGATTATTCACATCCCAAACATCCATCAGCGACTCTACTTTATATATACCATTGGTTGAGTCTACTCTGTATGGTGCATTGGCTATAACTGCTGGCAATAACGGCGTAACTGCAGCATCTTGTTTTTTAGCACAAGAACCTAACAACATACTGAGTATGATGCTAGCTATAAATAAATGTCTCTGAGACTTAATCATATTATTTGATACACAAATATAAAACGAATTACTCCATTAAATATTGTTTCAGACACAATGTAATTTTTTAATCTATCATCAATTAACTCATGCGGTAGTGCTTCCCGGGTAGTGTTTTAATAAGCCCCTGCATTTCTAACTGTAGTAAAGTAGCTGCCAATAATGAATTGGGCAAGCCTGTGTGATGAAACAATTCATCGGAATGAACAGTGTCCTTTGATTGTAGCAAGTCAATTATCTTTTGTTCGTCGGGAGTAAAATTGATAAATAGCTGCTTTTGTACCGCTTTCTTCTTTTTATCAGACCAACCCATCATTTGCAACAAATCATCAGGCTTGGTAATCATTGCTGCCATATTGGTGCGTATAAGTTCATTGCAGCCGGCACTGCGGCTATCATTAACACGACCGGGATATGCGGTCACATCTCGGTTGTAGCTGGCCGCCATCTTAGCTGTTATCAGTGCCCCGCCAGATATGTTACTTTCTACCACCACCGTAACATCACTCATGCCAGCTACTATGCGGTTGCGCATGGGGAAATTACTACGATCCGGCAATGTACCTGACGGAAACTCGGTCAATACACCTCCATTATCCACCATTTGTTTGGCAAGTGCCTGATGTGTAAACGGGTATATTCTATCTAAGCCATGACCCAATACGCCCACATTAGCTATACCTGCTGCTACCGATTTTTTATGAGCAATAGCATCTATACCCAATGCCAACCCACTCACTACCAGTAGATTATCTACCTGACACAACCCTTCTATAAGTTCCTCTGTAAGCTGCTGACCATAGTCGGTGTTTTTACGTGTACCTACTATTGCTACAATACGTTCTGTATTGAGGTTGGCATTACCCTTGTAAAACAGAAGTAATGGTGCATCGCTGCAATATGTTAGCCTTTGCGGGTAGTTATTATTGTGGTATAATGACTGTACGTTGTTCTTTATTAAAAATGTCAGTTCCTTTTCAGCCCTGCGCATTACTTCATCGTCTCTGAAGCCCTTTGCCCTAACCTCCCCTATTCCATCTACATTTTTAAGTTGCTTTAGTGGCAACCTGAATATTTCAGCAGCACTACCAAAATGCTCGAGTAACAACCTGCCTGTTTTAGCACCTATTCCCGGTACCATAGTGAGTGCCAGTTGATAATATAATTCTTCGTGTTCCTCTTTTGGCAGCATATTTGTACTGTATAGTTTGTGTTGTACCCTTTGGTTCAAAACGTTTTCGTGATAGTATTGAAACCGACAAAAATAAAATCAAGATTGGTAAAAACACAGATAGCTCTGGTATTTTTTATTCCATATTGAGTATGTGTATGAATAAGAAGGGGGCGCATTTGTTTTAAGCATTTAAAAATTGCACTTTTGTAATACATAACCTGAGAAAAATGAAAAAGATCCTTTTAGCCGTTATTGCCATGTCGTTGCTCGCTCCTGCATTTGCGCTGAGCAAAAAGAAGAAAAAAAATGTAAAAAGCCCTATTACATCAGTAACATTGCACCGCACCGCATGTTATGGTAAATGCCCTGAATACACCATTACGCTGCACAAAGATGGTACAGTCACCTACACAGGTATCAGAAACGTACCGGATTCCGGTACATACAAAAAAAATATTGGCTCTGCTAAAACAATGGCTATCATCAATGAACTGATTGGTTATAAAGTAGATACTTGCAGCAAAATGTATAACAACCGCATTCCTGATTTGCCGGGCATTATGTATACCATTAATTATAAAGACAGTGTAAAGAAAATATATAGTGCAGAATGGGGACCAACCTACCTGAAAAAAGTAGCTGCTGAAATAGACGGTGTGGGTAAAAAAACGGACAATAGCTGGAAAAAAGCAAAGTAATTTAAACGCATAGATAATGTACAAGCCGCCGATATTAATCAGGCGGCTTTTCTATTGAGTATGGTTAGTAAGAGATTATCAACACTATGTATATACATAGCTAATTGAATTTTCAATTTTTATATTAAGTTTGTAATTTAAAATTACTATCACTGTGAATTATAGATTGCTTCTTTGCATAAAACTATGCATACTACTTATTATAGGCTTTTCTGCAGCCGCTCAGGAATTCGACAAGGAATATTTCAAAAAACACCTGCAAACAAAAGTATACGCTATTGATACCAATGCGAGTGCGGTAATTTTATATGAAAATATATACACGCACATAGCTTATGAAGATTATAAAATAATCAAGAAACAAACTGTACACAAGATCATTAAGATACTTAAATCTGATGCTCTTGACCTTGCCAACGTGCATATCTATCACAATTCCATAAAAATGGAAAATGTTGTGGGTAACACTTACAACATGGCAGGCGATAAGGTTATAGCTACAACTCTGAAAAAAGAAGATCAGATGGAAAAGCAAATCACCAAATACTATAGTTCGAAAAATTTCTCACTACCGGGAGTTAAAGTAGGCTCTGTAATCGATTACTCTTATGATATTATAACATCTTACAGAGAGGTGCTATTCACTTGGCATGTTCAAGAAGAATATCCTAAACTAGAGAGTATTTTCAGCATAGTTTATCCGTATAGTTTAGAGTTCACATCTATTTCTCACATTGGCGCCACCAGAAAGGAATATGATTTGGAAGAAAAAGCAGAAAACGCCAATGATAGCTTTGCTTATGTGAAGCGCACATATTCTCAGTTTCAAAAGGTGTACTTGGATAAGAAGGAATGTTGAAGCATACAAAAATGAAAACTTTATTGTCAACAAAGAAAACTACTTAGAGCGGCTGGATATGCAACTTACAGGAATGGGCATTCCAGGTAACTTAACCCGCTTTGACAACACATGGGCAAAATTCAATCAGGATATCTGGGAGCATGCCAACCTCGCTTACACTATACATTCAGATAATAAGTTCCTCAATCATGTAGTTGATTCCATAATGGCACTTGACTATAGTACCGTTGGAAAGGCTACCAACATTTACAAATATGTGCGAAGCCTCAATATCAACCACGAAACACAAAATGACTTAACTGAGATTGATAATTTTGATTTGAAAGCATTATTCAACAGAGCTATAGCAGGGAAAGAATTGAATTCTACAGAAGGTAATTTGCTATTGATGTGTATGCTGATGAAAGCCAAAGTAAAAACAGACCCGGTGTTTACCGGCACGTCAAACAAAGTATCTGCAACTGAAAAATTCCCGGTTGCTGACAGAATAAATCACCTGGCATGCATGGCACACTTAATAGATGGCCCGGTTTTTCTTGATGCATCAAATAAGTTCAATGTATTAGGTGCACTGCCACCGGAGCACTATAATGGTTTTGCATGGATCGTAAATGATACCGGCATTGGCATAGTACTCACTACTGACCTTATAAAGGATAAAACAATCTTCAATGTAAAAATCCATGATATAACAGACTCAAATGCACAAGTAGAAGTAGTACAGAAACTGGGTATGATAACATCGGGTGCTATGAGAAGAGCATGGGACAATAAGAAAGAAACGAAAGAAATAATGCTCAATGCCTTTAAAGAATCATTACCACAAGGCGTAACTATAAAGGAACGTATTATTGAAAATGAAGATAACCCGGATGCCAATCTGGTTATTAAATATTCTTTCCCTATGGAATTTGAAAAAAGTGCCAATAGCATCTTCCTCAATACCAATATTGTAAAGTTTTTCAAAGCCAATCCGTTTATTGCAGAAACAAGAAAGAACCCTATTGAATTTCCATGTCAATCAGAGTACGGGTATTATATGAGCATCACTCTTCCGGCAAATATAGAACCGGATAGCACTTATCAGCCTTTTAGTATGGACTTTGATAATAATGGTATCACTTATAAACGAAACATTGGCTATATACCTGAACAACATGTACTCACTGTCAACTCAGTGCTTAGTATCAACAATACTGTTTATGAAACAAATCAGTATGTTTCACTGAGAAGTTTCTTCCAAAAAATGTTAGACGATTGCAACCAGTTACTCATACTTAAAAAAAGCAATAAAAAATGAGACCTTTAATTATAATCCTCACCACTATACTTATTACAGCAGGCGGTCAACTTAGCGCACAAGACAACGACATTACTAAAGAGCATAAAGTAAAATCTGTTGTCGGAGAAGACTTTATCTGTAGTAAAATACCTGACTCATTACTTAAAGAAGCTAATGCAGTACTCAGATCATCAACAACTTCCATCAATATCAAATCATTACTTGAAGTAGAAGTAACCCGCAAATATGCAATTACTGTGCTGAATAAGGATGGAGATGACTATGCAAAACTGGCAGTAAGTTACAGTCCGCTGAATAGCATTATATCAATAAAAGGATGGCAGTTTGACAAAGATGGAAAAGAAATTGCACGATTAAAGAAAAACAGCACCATTAAAGATTATGGCTATACTAGCGTGTCGTTTTTCGATGACCTCCGCTTTAAGTCTTTCAAATTTGAGCATACAAGCTATCCATACACATGCGTATTCGAGGTAGTTGAAAAATATAATCATTGCTTTACGATACCCTCTTGGGACCCACAGGAAGCGCATGATTTTTCGGTGCAAAAAGCGGAAATAACCGTTACTTATCCTGCAGACATGAAACTGAACTACAGGACGTTTCACACCAGCATTCCGGCAGTATTAAAGACTGAGAATGAGCAGAATATACTAACAATGAGTATTAGCGGCTTAAAAACTTATCCTAAACAAGATGATTTTACAGTACCTGAAGATTTCAATACCCCAGCATTAGCCATAATGGCTGATAAGGTGGAACTAGAATCTATTCAGGGGTCACTGTCTACGTGGAAAGATTTCGGTAAGTTCTTCTACGAACTCAATGCAAAGAGAGATGACCTGCCCGGTAATGTAAGAAAAACCATTCATCAGCTTACAGATACTTGCACAACACCATCAGCCAAAATAAAACTGCTCTATGAATACCTGCAAAAGAACACCCGATATGTAAATATATCACTGGGTATAGGTGGCTGGCAAACACATGAAGCAACATTTGTTGCTGAAAAAGGCTACGGCGATTGTAAGGCACTTAGTAATTACATGAAGTCTTTACTTAAGGAAGTGAATATTACCGCTTATCAGGCTTTGGTATATGGCGGTTCCAGACTTAATAAGAAAATGATCAATGATTTTCCATATCATGCATTTAACCACGTTATACTCTGTGTCCCCAATAATCAGGATACTATATGGCTGGAGTGTACTTCAAACAACCTACCAACAGGATATCTTTCGTCTTTTACGAGTAACAGAAATGTTCTGTTGCTGACTCCCGATGGTGGCTTTATGGTAAAAACACCGGCTTACAAAGCTAATAAGAGTATGCTGAACAGATCAGCTATAATAACAATAAACGATAAAGACGAATGGCAAGGAAGTGTAAACGCACAATATAGTGGCTATTTATGGGATATGGAAGCTAATAAGTTAGAACAAGACAAAGACAAGATTGTCAATTATATGAACAGCAAATTTTCTATTCCTACATACAAGGTTGGCGAGTATAACATTACAAAATCACTTGTGAACAAAATACCTGTAATAAATGAGCAGATACCATTAAATGGTACCGGCAACATATCAAGAAATGGCAGTCGTATGTTTCTGGTGCCGCAAGTACTTCAATTTTCTATTGAAAAGGCAAAAGACAATGAAACACGTACAGATTCATTTGAGATAGTGCATGACTATCAAATCAATGATACCACCATAATTAACCTTACCGGGAACTACATATCAGAAAAATTATGCAGTGAAATAAATATAGATCAACCATTCGGTAGTTATCATTCTAAAGCGACATTTGAGAATGACCATACATTGAAAATAGTAGTATCCTACCATCAGATAGAAGGATACTACCCTGCTAAAATGTTTGTTGACTATGTAAAAATGAGTAAACGTATCAATGCAAATGCAGCTTACAGTACAGTAGTACTGAATAAAAAATCCTGACAATCTACAAAAAATCCCCTTTGTCGCTTACCAAATAATTGCAAGCAACAAAGGGGAATAATATGATTCCAAAAAATTATCCTCCTTTAGAGATACGACCAACACCTGCAAAGTGCTTGTGCCAATATTCTTCTTTAAGGCTACTAATCATAATGCCTTGTGTAGTAGAAGCATGCACAAAATAATCGTTAGAGAGGTAGACACCAACGTGTGATATGCGATGCCCACGCGTTTTGAAGAATACTAAATCGCCTTCAACAGCTTCATCGGCTTTACGCAGATGCTCACAGTTAGTGAATTGTTGATAAGAAGTACGAACCAAGTCTAAACCAAAAACCTCAGTATACAGCTTCTGAACAAACCCTGAGCAATCAATCCCATCTTTATCGGTACCACCCATGCGGTAGTCGACCCCGTACCAAGCTTCAATAAACCTGTATAAAGCTATGTTGGTCAGTTCTTTTCTACTCACACCGAGCATTGCAGCATACTTATCTTTTATACCACTATTGTCTTCAGGGTGGGTATCAACAATTGCTTTATCGGGTGTATTCTTTGTTTCTTTGGCTTTGCCTTTTGATTTGTCTGTGTGTTTTTTATCAGCATACTTACGCTCAGGATACTTTACAGACTTGTCGATACACTCAGTAGAAGTACAATTTTTGTTGTGCTTGTCCATGTAGATATCATCAATAAAGCGTGGCTGGCGGGAATGATGAGCTGTGGCTTTATGCGTAGTATCACAACTCGCAAAAGCCAACAAACAAATACAGAAAAAATATTGTATATATATCCTCATCTACTCCGGTTACGTTTGCGAAGATACGGATTGAGGCGGTAGGGAACAATGCTAAAAAAAGCATAAAAAACAGGGAACCGTTTTAGGCTCCCTGTATGTCAATTCATAATTGACAATTGACAATTGACAATTATGACTCTTCATCAAAATAGATCTTGTAATAACTTTTACCTGTGCGCTCGTCATAACCTTTTTCAATAAGATCTTTGTCACCATGTATGTATACATGAAAATTTTTATCGAGCTTTAATACACTTTTGAATACACGTGCCTGCTTTTTTACCGCCTGTGTGCTAATGTCGAATTTATCAGGGATTTCCACATCGTTAGTTTCTGAGTAACTATCTTCAAAATTTCTGAAAGAATTAATTAAACCACTCTCTGTAAATACTTCTTCCTCAAATGATTTCTTATCAAAAGATTCATTGGCTCTGAAATACTCTACTGATTTATTCAACAAATCGATCTGATCTGTTTTAGACATTTCAAACTCCTGTGGTACCTGCTTGGCTATGAACTGCTTGGTAAGTGTGAGAAATTGATTGGTTTGAAAATATTCATTGGCCTGTGGCAGAACACCCAAGAAACCTTCTTTCCAGAAAACAGCTTCTTCACCTTTATTGGCATTATCATAAATCAATACTTCAAAACCCTGTTCTGCATTGGTTGGGAAAATGAGGCACCCTTTGTCGAATTTTGATACCTCTACCCCTTCTCTCATTGTCATAGAGAATTGGTTATTGTCCATTTCCAGATCTATGAAATTGCTTTTGGTTTCTGTTTTGTAAATGCCCAACGCTTCTACATACTTACCATCAACAAGACAATTATCATAAAGACAAACATATAATTCACCTGCCTTTATTTTAGGGTGCAATGTGTTTTCGTATAAATGCTTGGCAATATTGGCGGAATTTACATGAAACGTTTCTGTGTCAGCAAACGTATTCAAGCAAAAATTATAGACTTCGTGATAGTCGAGCGAGGTATTGTGACTGAAGGAGTACTTGCTCAGCTCATCGGTAAACTTACTCAGGAAGGGTTCCTTCATCACTAGCTTATCTCTATCTGTTAATACGAGCGGCTTTTGTGAAATAATTAGCTCATCACCATTGCCCTTGTTACCTATGTAGTGCACACTCACTTTTACTAATACGCTGTCGCTGAGATCCATTTATTTACCCTGTTTATATGACTGCAAAAAACGTAAATAAACCCAAGACTTACAATTATTCATTTTCATCATTCTTAAATAGCAGTTCGATATTAATTCCTACACATTTATTCCCCAATTTTAAAAT
>CANGMZ010000014.1 GCA_947454715.1 Chitinophagaceae bacterium | reverse complement strand
GGTATTCGATCATTTTTTGCACATTGCGGCCATATTCCGGCATAAGCAATTGGCTGCGGGTGGTATTGTATTCCATCTTTAAAAAAGTATTGTATTCAGTAACAGGAAAAGACACCTGCTGAACGTAGTAAATGAACTATATCATTACTCCCGGCATACTATTACAATGCAGGATAGTATATGTAATGAGCAAATATAAGGGAAAACAGGTACACTTTGTCATAAATAAAACAGGCGGACACGCCTTGTTTTGCGGTCCGCCTGTATCTATTCTTATCTGTATTTCCGGTTTTATGCGGGAGTCATGATTATAGTAATTCTACTTTATGTGTCACTGTTTCACTGCCGGTTTGTAAACGCACTATATATATACCTCTAGGCAACTGAGCTGTATTGTATTTGATGTCTACATTACTTTGTTGGATATCGTTAGCGATAGTTGCCACTTCACGACCCAACAGGTCAGTTAGGGTAATATGTATTGCTTCGCTTTTAGCCAGTGTAAAACGAATATTCAGCTCATTATATGCCGGATTTGGATAAAGAGTCAAAGAACTTGAAAGTCCGTTAATTGATGCAACACCAAGCACGGCTACTTTAGAATAGGTAACTGTTTTGGTATGAATACCGCCACCTACCTGATCAGATTTAAGTATAGTAAACAGCGGGCTGTGATAGCCGGGTGTGTACCAAGTGTAAGTACTCAAAACAAAACTGGCAACTGTGTCAATGCCAAAAACAGATGCACTATCTGTAAACAACTGGCTGCTGCGTACTCTTACTGCATTTGGATAAATAACACCACCGGGTAGTTTCAGTGTACCATAACCATCATACTTTACATTAGCTATTCCGTTTTCGTGTGCGGTTATAGGCACAACTCCTGTATAGGTGATAGTACCAGCATAAGTATCAGCAAAACTATCCAGATAATGCATTGGGTAGTGTAGCTGATCTAAAGGGTCAGTAAATGTGGCATATTGTGAAGCGGTATAATAATAGCCGTTCTGAGCATATTTGGTGCTGTTGGCAATTGCATAGTTAACGGTAGTGCCGGTAACCGACTTTATAGCAATTGTTGTTCCCGGGAACATAGAGCAATTGGGTGTAGCAGCACACATAACAGCAAGTCCGGTATCGAGCCCTGTAGATACTAGCCCGGTATAGTCCCACACCATAGCAGCACCGCCTGAGCCAGGCACCACGCCTGTAGTGTCGCAGGTAACAGATACAAATGCCTCACCCAAATTCGGGTTCATATTACTGGCGGTTAATGAGTCTTGTGCAAACGTAGCGGATACCGATCCGGCAAACGCAAACAGAGATAGTAGTATCTTTTTCATAAATAAGAAAAGGGTTTTTAAAAAATATTAGCAATGAAACAAATTTATGGTAATATTTATTAATGGCATCCACTAATAATAAAATACCCCCTGATATTGACGTATATCAGGGGGTATTTGTTAGTAATAAGTAGTTAATTATTTTTTCAGACCTATTTCGCGCAGTCTTTCATCAAGGTACTCAGCTGCGCTGTAATCGTCATATAATTTTGGATGTTGTGCATCAATGCAGCTATTCAGGCACGCAAGGCTCATGCTACCCTTAGGGTGCAGGAAGAATGGTATAGAGAAACGAGGGCTTGCCCATTTTTCGCGTGGAGGGTTTACTACTCTGTGCGTAGTAGATCTTAGTTTGTTGTTAGTGAGGCGCTGTAGCATATCGCCTACATTCACTACTATCTGTTCCGGTAATGATGTTACAGGTATCCACTCGTCTTGTTTGGTTAATATCTGTAAACCATCAGCCGAGGCACCTACCAGTAAAGTAATTAGGTTGATATCTTCGTGCTGTTCTGCTCTGATAGCAGATTTTGGCTCGCTGGTGATAGGCGGATAATAGATAGCTCTTAAAATAGAGTTGCCATTATGCACATATTCATGGAAGTAATTTTCGTCAAGACCAAGGTATAGCGCTATTGCTTCAAGCAATGCGTTACCCGACTCTTCAAAAGCACGGTAAGCAGAAAGTAAGGTTGGCGTGAATTGCGGTACTTCTGTAACTGTAATGTTCTCAGGGTATTCGCTCTTTATTGGGTCGCTGTCTGTTACTTCTTGTCCAAACTGGAAAAACTCTTTCAGATCAGGTGCGTCAAAGCCTTTTGCATGCTCCTTACCAAAAGAAGTAAAACCGCGCTGGCCAGCCAGCCCCGGTATTTCGTAATTGTTTTTCTTATCAGCAGGAAGATTAAAGAACTCCTGTACATGCTCATATAGGTGGGCTATAAGCGCATCAGGAATTGTATGGTTTTTTACAGCTACAAAGCCGGTTTCTTCAAAAGCCTTACCCAACTGTGCTACAAATTGTTTTTTCAATTCTGGGTCGCCACTTGTAAAGTTGGCGAGGTCTACTACGGGAATGTTCATATAATCAATGGTATTAAAGATACAAGTTAGTGGTTTTTATGCAATATGAATAGCGTAATCAATGCTATTTTATTTTACTCAAAAGTATATGCTTTCAGGTATTTCATGCCTATAGTTTTCTTTTGTGCCGTCACTTCAAAATATTCGTAAAAAGTAGTGTCTTTAGGTACGTGAAAACCAATAATATAGGTATAAGGTTCTGTGCTTTTTCTAATTGCAGGCTTATATTTTTCGGCTCCTTTAGGCATAGTAAATAAGCCGTTAGCTTCATTTTTGCCATAAATCACGTTTACATCATACACACCCTTGGCAATATTGCTATCCGCTACTACTGCCACTGAAAATACCATATTGTTAAGTGTGTCACCAACTATAGGCATAGCCACACTATCAAGCACCGTGCCGGGGGTGGGGAATTTATAATTATCAGTTGTAGCATTGACGCCACATGCAGACAATAATAAAACAGCCATTGAGGAATAAAGCAATGCAATCTTTTTCATAGGCTGCAAATGTAAAAAGTTTATGATTGCAGCAAGAATAATTTACAAAGGGTAATAAGGGATTATTTCATCGCGTTACAATACAATCTGTCGCCTTACCAATTCCCAAACAAATGATTTTTCGGGGTCTGAAGGTTGGCTGATGCGTAGTTTGACCATGCCATCAGTTTCATTGAGATACAGCCAGTTATTGTATGCGCCCGCTGCTGCGGTTGAGTCGCCATGCATGTTGCTTTCATTGACGTTGGCATAATAGCGACTGTTGAGGGGAAATAATTTATACGTTACTACAAGCGGATAAGCAGCAGCACCGCAATAGTAAGAACTACCCGGGGGCAATTTTGATTGTACTTTCAGTGTTAGTGTGCTCTGCACATATCTCCATTCCCAGAAAAACGTATCTGTATTGTCTGCGCTTATTTGCGCCATCTGGCTTATTGCATTTTGCACATCTAGGCCGCTGCGCACACTTTGATTCACTTTTGAGGTAGTAGTAATGAAGAAACTATCTATTCTGCCGGTAGCAGAGTCTTTCATGATCCAATAGGTACCCGGCTGATAATAATATCGATCTAATAAACCTGCATCAACTTCCAGTAGGTGATACTTGTGTTTTAAGCAAGCTGCACCTGTTAATGACAATAATACAAAAAGTATAAGTTGATAGTGTGGTTTATTCATTAGTAGGAACCCGTTATTGTTGCTGACAATAAAAATAGGTAAATATTATCAGGTAATATAAAAATAGATAATGTAGTGAGGTGCTTAGCTTCTTTTAACAACATACAAGTTCACCACCAATGCCATGAGCAGGAACATAGCCACAAGTTGGTGTAACTCTGCAAGGCTCTCGAATATACCGAATTTACCCAAAACAATATGAGGTGCACTTACCACAGTGACAATGCCCAGTAATACCTGAATGCTTACCAATACCATAGGCCATAAGCGGGTGTTGCGGAATAAGTTGCTATTGCCTATTGCTTTGCCGGCTTTTATGAACCAGATAATCAGCAATATAAGTAATAAATAGGCCAGTGTGCGGTGAATGAAGTGTACATTGATTTTGTCGTTAACAAGGCTGTTGTGTGTCAGAGATTCCGGCAGCCACATACCATTGATAGATGGCCATGTTGGCGCAGCCATAGCTGCCTTCAAGCCGGCCATGAATGCACCATAAGTGAGTTGCACAAATAATACTACAATTATAACTACTGTAAAGTTGTTTAAGCTTTTATTGTTAATTCGCTTTTCAGATGGTATAAGTAACTGTAATGCAAACCAAAGTGTATAGCAAGCCAATATCATAGCAGATACGAAATGCATGGACAGTTTTATATGGTTGACATAGAGATTTTCATCGTTCAGACCACTGGCTACCATTATCCAGCCTATTAATCCCTGCATTGCACCTAATAAGAAAAGAATAACGAATGGTTTAATCATTTCTTTATTAAAATATTGTCTGATAAAAAAGTAGACAAACCCAATAAGGAATACGACTCCTAGTAATCTTGCCCATAGGCGGTGAAACCATTCCCAGAAAAAAATAAGTTTAAAATCGTGAAGGGTAAAGTCGCTATTGAGAAATTTGTATTGTCCTATTTGTTTATATCCGTCAAAGGCCTTATTCCATTCAGCCTCATTGAGCGGGGGGAGTGCCCCCATTATCGGTTTCCATTCCGTTATAGACAAGCCCGACCCTGTAAGGCGTGTAACGCCACCTAACAAAGTTTGAATAATGATCATGATAACACCGGCTACCAGCCACCAGGCAACTGCATTCTTTTTTTTCTGCTCAATGACTGCTTGTGAATCTATATCTAAATGGGGCATAAGAATGATGTTGAAACGAGACAAAGTTAGCACAGTAAGCAGAGATAGTTAGCCCAAGTTTATTAATAAAATCTATTAGCGGGGGGAGATGCTCAATGGAGTTATCAGTGTATCAATTGTATATATAATGTTTATTTGTATATAGATTAGTGGTTAAAAATCAACGATCAATGTATGTACATTATAAAATATTGGGGAAATATTTCCCCAATATTTTCCCCACTTTGTATAATATCATTTTCATTTGTAACGGGATATAAATTAAAATGTAGATGAATAAAAATAAATTTAGTTATTAATTATGTATATTGTGTTGTAGATATGTGAATTAAAGCATAAAATAATTCCATTCCTTGGATTGGTAGGTGATGAAAAAGTATTTTTGTAAAAAGTTCAAAACTGGACCGATAATTGAATATAGAGGTTGTGAAAAGTAGTCGACCCGCCAGGTTAATTTAATTTCAGCATCAATAATAATTTACACAGCATGAGAAAGGCAGATATCGTAGGCAGCATTGCGGAGAAGACAGGGATACCAAAAGTAGATATTCTCGTGGCATTGGAGACTTTTTTTAAAGAAGTGAAAACTTCCTTGATAGAAGGTGAGCCAGTGTATGTACGCGGATTTGGTAGTTTCATATTGAAAAAGCGCGCTGCAAAGATTGGTCGTAACATAAAGAAAAATGTAGCGGTAGAAATACCGGAGCACTTTATCCCGGCTTTTAAACCAGCTAAAGAATTTTCAATAGCTGTAAAAGACTCAAAGCATGAGCTTGTTGAGCATGACGAAAAAAACATTATTGAACTAGGGTAATAACACTCCTGAAACCATCAGGATGATTTCGCTACCTTTGCGGAAAAATAATTAATTCCTTTGAAGGCAGCACATTATATTACAATAGCATCAGCAGTAACACTAATAGCTCTTTTATACTGGGGAGGTAATACCATTCCGCCGTTGAAGAAACATGATCACGATCATCAACCTTCTGCAGGTGGCATGGCCCAGGGTCCTAACACCATGAAGCCCGCCTCTTTCGACTCTTTATTATCGGCATCAAATAAGTTGCTCCCGAAAACAGCAGCTGATACGGTAAAAACCATTGAAAATGAACTTGCAGCCATACGTGACTCTTCACGCATGGCTTCTGTTTTTGTACGTCTCTCAGAGATATATGAA
This sequence comes from Chitinophagaceae bacterium, assembly GCA_947454715.1. Lineage (GTDB taxonomy): Bacteria > Bacteroidota > Bacteroidia > Chitinophagales > Chitinophagaceae > Flavipsychrobacter. The sequence goes on along the minus strand of CANGMZ010000014.1, from coordinate 35,708 downwards.
CGCAATAATAAATTACCTGTAGCTGCTTATTATTCTGCAAAAGCAGGAAAGTTGGAGAAGTCAGGAAAGAAGCTTACCTTTGCAGGCCAAATATTTTTGCAGCTAATGCAAGACGAACATTCACCGTCTGTGCAGTTGTGGGAAGCGGGGGAGGCAGTAAGTTGTCTGGAACAGTCGCTGAAGATAGATCCATCTGATGAAGATACTAAGTTAGCACTGGCTACAGCTTACATTGAGGGTTCGGGAGAGCCAATGCGCGGAGTAGCTATTTTAAGAGAAATTACAGCTGCAAAGCCCGACGATATTCCGGCCAATATGTTACTGGGAAGAATGTCTATACAGTCGGGACAATTTGATAAAGCTGTAAAAAGATTTGAAACAGTACTGAAGCAACAAGCCGATAATTCTGAAGCCACCTATTTTCTGGCACAGGCTTATGAAGGTTTAGGAAACAAGAGTAAAACAATAGAGCTGCTGGAAAGGTGCAAACTGCTGGTTAACAAACCGGAATTCAGTAAGGAAATTGACAGAAAGATAAATTCATTGAAGTAAACTTAAAATTATAAAATTATGCCTTGCGGTAAAAAAAGAAAAAGACATAAAATTGCCACTCACAAACGTAAGAAACGCCTGAGAAAAAACCGTCATAAGAAGAATAAGTAGTACTCACTACCAAATCATCTTCCCAAAGCCTTTAATTTCATTCACACACCTGCATGCTGCCTAATAGCATTGTGCAAGGTGTGTGAGTGTATTATTGCAGGAATTCTAAAAGAGGTATCCACATTATCATTATTGCGGCTGTCCCATCCCTTCCCGCCTTGTGCAGGACGCTACAGGGGATGATATTGGTTTAAAGACGGCAGAATGAACAAAGAACTAATTATTAATGCATCTGGTGAAGGTGTTGAGATAGCTTTATTAGAAGATAAGAAGCTGGTCGAACTTCATTATGAGCGTGGGCAAAATCAGTTTGCCGTAGGTGATCTATACCTCGGCAGAATTAAAAAACTGATGCCACAGCTCAATGCGGTTTTTGTGGATGTTGGTTATGAAAAAGACGCATTTCTCTCTTATACAGATCTCAGCCCATACCTGCGCTCGCTGATCAAATTCAGCAAGCAGTCGGTTGACGGCAATACCAGCTGGGGTGAAAATTTTGGTAGCTTTAAGAATGAGGCCGAAATATTGAAGAATGGAAAGATCACCGAAGTGTTTACCGGTAAGCCGGAAATACTTGTTCAGGTGTTCAAAGAACCCATCTCTTCTAAGGGCCCGCGCTTGAGTTGCGAGATATCATTACCCGGAAGATTTGTTGTGGTCACTCCTTTTAACGACGTAGTAGCTATATCGCGCAAGATACATTCTGCCGATGAACGCAAACGTCTGCAGCGTATTGTAGAAAGCATAAAGCCTAAAAACTTTGGTGTTATTGTGCGCACGGCTGCGGAAGGTAAGAACACCGCAGAGCTTCATGCTGATATTCTGGAACTGGAGAAAATGTGGAAGACCATTCAGCGGAATCTGAAAGGCGCGAAAGCACCGCAGATGATATTGAGTGAGCAAGACAAAACTACTTCTATATTAAGAGACTTGCTGAGCGTAAGCTTTCAGAAAGTTGTGATCAACGATAAGAAGATCATGACCGAGACGAAAGACTATATAGCACGCATATCGCCTGAACAGGCAGAGATCGTGACCCTCCACACTGCTACGCAACCTATTTTTGATACTTACGGTATCACCAAGCAGGTAAAGGCGGCATTTGGGAAAACGGTGAACCTGAGCAGCGGTGCTTATCTGATCATAGAGCATACTGAAGCGCTACACGTTATAGATGTGAACAGTGGTACCCGCCATGCAGAAGCAGGGCAGGAGCAGAACGCGGTTATGACCAACCTCGAAGCGGTGGCTGAAATAGCACGGCAGATGAGGCTCAGAGATCTGGGTGGTATTATTATCATTGACTTTATTGACATGAAATTACCTGAACATAAAAAACAGGTGTTTGATGCAATGGAGGAACTGATGACGACCGACAGAGCAAAGCATACGGTATTACCTATTTCCAAATTCGGGTTAATGCAGATAACGCGTCAGCGCCTGCGCCCTGAGCTGAATATATCTACGGCAGAAATTTGCCCTACATGTAAAGGCACCGGAAAAATAGGACCATCCATATTGCTGGCTGATGATATAGAGAAGGACTTCAAATATTTGGTAAATCAGGGACATAAACACCTGGCACTGCATGTGCACCCTATTGTAGAAGCCTACCTTACCAAAGGGACTCTATTGAAACCATCTATAGTAAAGAAATGGGCTAAAGGTAGTAAGGTGAAAATGAAGGTAGTAGCAGACAACAATGCTCCTCTTACCGAATATCACTTTTATGACGCCCAAACAGACGATATGATCAAGCTCTAAATGATGTATCTCTGAAAAGAAATTTATTAGGCCCGAAGCACTGCTCCGGGCCTATTTTGTTTTGAGCGCTGAGTCTTTTAATCGTTCAGATTCGGAAAGTAATTTAATATGGTCTTGTTAGTAAAAACGAGATTACTAATGTTATAAGGAGTTAGCCATACAACAGGTAAAGAAAATTGGTCAATATTTGACAACTCTCCGGTACGCAAAATGCCTTTCATAAATTACAGATGACCAAAATTGAATAGTTGCAATACTCCTGCCGCAAAAATTTGAATATTTGATAAAAAGAGGTTAGTGTTGAAAAACAAGTCAAATCGGAAATATCAACAAGCAAACGAAGAATATGAAAGTGTGAGATTGCGATTGATGTTGGAAATTAACTTAACGGTTATCGTTAATACATGTCTTCAGTAAATATCGCCAAACTAATCCCTTTTTTGTTACACAACAAAAAAGGCTCCCGGAAACCGGGAGCCTCTGATGGAAACTAAACACAAAAAATAATTACCATCTTACAGTAATACCACCGAGCATGTTGAAACCAGCCTGTGGGTAGTAATAATTGCTTGTGGCAGTTGCGCCACCGGAAATATAGCTATAGGTATAGCCATTGTTCTGGTAGAGGTTGCCAAAGATGTTATTGAATGACATAGACGCTACGACCTCTTTAAACATTTTTGTTTTGAAAGAATAACGAACTAATACATTGAAGTAGTTATAATCACTGATGCTGCGATCGTTGCGGCTGCTGTTGTCGAGGTATTGTTTGCCTACATATTTGCCTGTAACATCTATACCTAAGTTGCTATTCTTAAATGTAAATGGGGTAAATGCGGCAGTCATAGCACCTATTATGTTTGGTGAAAAGGCGATATCACTATTGCTGTGGTCAACTGCCCGTTGTGCACTGCTATCGTAATTGTCAACATATTCAGTGAATTTGTTGATTTTATTCATAGATAGCGTAAGGTTGCCGTAAAGTCTTAACCATTTAGCTGCATCGTAACCCGCCATGAGCTCAACGCCTGTTCTGTAACTGCGCGAAACATTAGTAGGGGTGTATGCGCCCACATCGTTGATTTGGCCGGTGAGTATCAGTTGATTCACGTAGTCCATATAATAGAGGTTTATGCCAGCGGTAAACTTCTTGCTTGCTACTTCATAGCCGGCTTCCCAGTCATACAGCCGCTCTGCTTTTGGTAGGTGTGCCGAGTCAGCTTCAAATGCACTGCGACCGGGCTCTCTGTTTCCAACTGCAAATGAGGCATAAGCGCGTTGGTGCATTGTTCCATTGCTTATCTGATAGCTCAAACCTACTTTAGGGTTAAGGAAATCGTAGTTAACAGCATATCTTAGGTTTGGGTTATTGCGGAAACCGTTCATGAAGTAAGCAACATTGCGGTATTGCATATCGCCAAACAGGGTGAGCTTATTAAATGATTGCTGCGCTTTCAGGTATATGTTCAGGTCATTTTTCTGCGCATCTACCTGATACCATTTATAATTATCGGGTACGCCACCGCTAAGCGCATAAATTATATTGCCATAGCTGAGGTTTTCAAACTGGCTCCATCCTCCACCAAGAGTGAGCAAGGTTTTATTTTTAACATATTGTAGTGAGAAGACACCTCCGTAATAATAATTATCTAACCACAAACGGCGAATAAGGTCGGTAGTAGTGGTAGTGTCAGTGCCACTTGCAGAGATTACATTAGGTAGGGAATAGTCGCTATATGCCTGACCTGTCTTGTATTCCTCATAATAACCCTTTCCACGTGTAAGGAATAACCCGGCATGAGCAGTGAAACAGGAAGAGAACTTGTGATCTGCGAATAGCTGATAGTAGTTCTGCATATAGTTATCTGTCTGGTTATTATAATAAGAACCATTTGCTCTTTGTCCCAGCTCATTATAAGTACGGTTTGTTTTCAGCGAATCTTGTGGCACGCCATCCCAGGCTTGTCCGGTTTTCTCTGTGCCGGGCATAAACAAGAAGTGGAAGGAAGTGCGTTCATTGGGAGTCCACCCTGCGGTGAATTGCATAGATTTAAGATCAGTAGCTGAGCGTTGAATATAACCGTCTGATGATATTTTAGACAAGCGCACATCGAACTGGAAACCACCCTTGAGCAAGCCTGTGCCGGCTACCAGTGTGTTTTTAAATGTATTGAAAGAACCATAACTACTGCTGTAAATCACACCTGCAGTATCCATCTGTTGCAGGTTGCTGATACTGATAGTACCACCAAATGCGCCGGCACCATTAGTAGATGTGCCTACACCACGCTGTATCTGTATAGAGTTGGTAGATGATGCAATGTCCGGTATATCAACGAAGTATGTTGCTTGCTCTTCAGGGTCATTTACTGGCATGCCGTTGAAAGTGACATTGATACGGGTAGGGTCAGTACCCCGAATGTGAATACCAGTATAGCCCACGCCTGCTCCGGCATCTGATGTTGTAACAGCAGATGGCGTGAACTGCAGGAGCATAGGTAGATCTTGTCCCAGATTCTGGCGAGCAATTTCCGCTTTCTTAATGTCGGTTTTGGCAAAAGGTGAATTTTGTGAGGCGCGTATACTGCGCACTTCTACCGGTTGTAGTTCTTTTGCGTTTTTTGTTGTGTCTGCTTTTCGTGTTGCAGCAGTGGTATCGTCTTCGTCTTGCTCTGTATGTAATTGATGCGCAGGAATAGACTGAGCACTGGCTTTTGAGAGCGCGGCACACGATACTAAAGAGAAAAGAATGAATTTTTTCAGCATGGCTTTGACTTTTTTGTGAAAGTTGGCGGGATGCCATGCACGTAAGAGATCAGAATACTGGTAAAGAGATGTCAATTTGTGGCCATCAAATGGACAAAACTTTGTTTTTGCGTTTTTCCTAATCGGCATTACCCGGTCCAGGTTCAACGGGTGTGATCTCAGCCTTGAAAAGGCACCCCGAAACATTTTGTTTTAAATGTAAAGCAAAGGTATGTTAATAAATGATGAAACTACACTGATTACCATGAAATTAGGGAAAAAAGGGTGCACATATAGTTTAATAGTCTACTTAAATGATTGACTAGTAATGTAAAGGATTAAAATTAGTTTTTTGCAGAATTAATTCTACAGATGGTGAAATTTTAACAAAAAAGTAATTGGAATAATAAAAAATCATAACTTCGACATGCTAAAATTATTTTGCAGTTAATTTAAAAATAACAAAAAAATGAAAAAAACACTTACTTTTCTTGCCCTGGGCACGCTTTTGGCAACAGGCTACAAGAGTACGGCACAGTACACAGAAGACTTCGAATCTACTACAGGTACGGCTCTTCCTACAGGTTGGTCACAGAACGTAGTTCCAAATGACTCTACAGGATGGTTGTCTGGTACAAACACGACTTTGGCTAGTAGCTATTTCTCACCAAATGCACATACTCGTTTTGTATGCGTTAATGATGATAAATATCAAGGTGGACCAAACGGCAACTCTTTGTTGAAGTCATCTACTTTCAATGTGCCTACTACAATGGCGCATCCTTATTTGTCATTTGATTGCAGCTACCGTCATGGTAATGATGGTGGTACACCAGCTATCAGTGAAGTTGCTACTGTAGAAATTTCTACAGATAATGGTGCAACATGGACTGTGTTAAGCACACTTGCTGGCAATACTGCATATTGGTGGGAGCCACGTTACATTGATCTTAGTGGTCACACGGGTACTGGTTTGATGCTGGGTTTCCGTTATCAAGATGGTGGTGCTTGGTTGTATGGTTTTGCAATTGACAATGTAAAGGTATTTGATGCTCCGGCAACTGACCTTGCATTGACTTCAATCACTCCTACTACAGGTTCTCCTACCTCTTATGGTGTAGGTGGCAGCACTGTGAATATGACAGGTACTGTATTTAACAATGGTGCAACTGCAGTTCCTTCTTACAACATCAACTACCTGTTCAATGGTGGTGCGGTTGTAAGTAGCCCAATAGCAGGATCTATTGCTCCATTTACATCAGCAAACTTTACTGCTCCTACAGCGGTAACTTTCCCAGCTGCATTGGGTTCATATCCAATAAAGATGTGGGTTTCTTTAACTGGCGATGCTAATGCAACAAATGACTCTAGTGCTACTAACTCTTTGACAACTGTATCTTTCTTGCCTACTAAGAAGGTTATGTTTGAAGAGCCAACTGGTACATGGTGCGGATGGTGCGTACGTGGTATCATCTATATGGACTCACTTTGGGCTGCTCATAAGAGCAATGTAAGTGTAGTATCTGTACATGACTATAATGGTTACGATCCAATGGCTCATGAAAACACAATGACTACTAACTATGATAACTTCATGGCTGGTAAAGTTGGTGGTTTCCCATCATTGGTTGTAGATCGTCGTACATACAGTGCAGATCCTTCTCAGGCATTTACTTATTATGATGCATTGAATACTTCATTCGGTTTTGCTGATATGAGTGTTAATGCAAGTGTATCTGGTTCTAACTTGAACGTTTCAACTGCAGTTAAGCCAGCATTGAATCTTAGCGGTGATTACCGTCTTGAATTGATTGTTTCTGAAGATGGTGTTAAGGGTACTGCAGCAGGATATGCTCAACACAACTATTACAATGGTGGTGGTTCAGGTGCTATGCAGAATGCAGAATATAACTTTGCTACTTTGCCTTCTACAATCCCAGCAGCTCAGATGTCTTACGATTTCGTAGATCGTTATACTATCCCTGATATGTCTACTTCACCAAACGGTGTTGCAAGCAGCTTGCCAGCGTCTATGACTGCAGGTACTACTTACAATTACACTTTCGCTGCAGTTCCAATCGCATCTACTTGGGTATCTGCTAAATTGCGTGCAACAGTATTGCTTATCGACAACAACTCTACTAGCCCTAACTACGGTACAATCCTTAACAGTGTAAACACTGTATGGACTGTAGGTGTTAACAATGTTAGCGCAGGTATTGAAGGTGTACGTGTATTCCCTAATCCAGCTAACGAAGAAACTAACATCGCATTCGAATTGAACAACAATTCAAATGTTTCTGTTGTAGTTTACGATGCAGTTGGTCGTGTAGTTTACACAAAAGCAGCTCAGGCAATGAACAGCGGTAGCCAAAATGTTAACATCAATGTAGCTGATTTCGCTGCTGGTGTTTACAATGTAGTAATTGCTACTGAAACTGGTAAAATCTCTGAGCGTTTCTCAGTTATAAAATAAGTTTTAGTTGAATTTGTTAAAAAGGAGCTGCAGGATACCAGCAGCTCCTTTTTTTATATCCTTTAACAATAGTCAGGCATAAAGTTTGATAAGTGATTAAGTATACTGTTTCACATAATAAATATTTTTGTGAAACAAACAAGAATCATTAATTTGCATAAATAAACTGTTTCGAATGAAAAAGATTTTTACTCTACTGTTTGCTTCTATTGCGTTGTTGGGTTACAACAAGGCGAATGCACAGTCTTTCACCATGCAAGCCGATACTGTTTTTTTTACATCGACTTCAGCTACTTTACAAAATATTACTGATACTGTTACCCCTGCTACAGGTGCCGTAACGCTTAAGTGGAGCGTTGTAGCAACTAACTTTCCAGCAGATTGGATAGCAGTTTCAGGCATTTGCGATAATTTTAATTGCTACGGTTTAAGTAGCTTATGGCCATCAGGTACACAAAAGACTAGTTCGTCGTACCCGGTAGCAGGAACTAATCACGATTTTCATTTGCAGTTTAACGCATCAGGTATCACAACTGTAGGTACTTATTATTTGAGATGCAGATTGTTTAATGGTACTGATACTTCTTATGCTACATTCGTTGTAACTGCAAACAGCACAGTTGCTGTTAATAATGTAAGCAAGATGAACGAAGAACTTTCTGTTTATCCTAATCCGGCTACAAGTGAAATAAATGTAGTTTACGGTGGTGCTACAGAAGTTAAGACTGCGGCTATCTACAATATCATTGGTAAAACAATGGCGGTGTACAGAGTGAATGACAACAATGCTAACCTTAGTCTGGAAAACATGCCTGCCGGTATCTACTTCCTTAGATTGGTTAATGCACAGGGTCAAATAGTTGCTACACGCAAATTCACAAAACAATAATTGAATTATCATTATAATAATGAAACGGTCCCCATGGGGACCGTTTTTGTTTTGTATGTGGTTGTATAGTAAATGAAATAGGCGACTCATAAAGTCGCCTATTTGTTATAAAATGATTGTATCGTTCATTTGGTATTGATTAATGAGCTTGCAGCCAGTTGTGTCCCGATCCGGTTGCAACATGTAATGGTACACCTCCCGGTAATTCCATGGCATTTTCCATACAACGCTTTATGATAGGCTGAATATCATTGAGCTCATTAAGCGGAACATCAAACACCAATTCATCATGTACCTGTAATATCATTTTGGCGTTTAGTCCGCTATTTTTCAATTCTTTGTGTATGTTAATCATAGCAAGCTTTATCATATCGGCTGCTGTGCCCTGTATAGGCATGTTAATGGCATTTCGCTCTGCATAGCCACGAACAGTGAAGTTGGCAGAATAAATGTCCTTAAGCCAGCGTTTACGGCCCATAACAGTCTCTACATAGCCATGCTCTTTAGCAAAGTTGACGGAACGATCCATGTATTGCTTCACAGAGGCATATTGGATAAAGTAGTTGTCGATAATAGTTTTGGCTTCAGTACGGCTTACACCTATGTTTTCTGACAAACCAAATGCAGATTGTCCATAAATGATACCAAAGTTTACCGCTTTAGCAGCACGGCGCATATCGGAAGTGACCTCACTTTCGGCAACATTATAAACCTTTGCAGCGGTGGCCGTGTGAATGTCTTTATTTTCTTTGAACGCCTGTATCATATTCTCGTCGCCACTGATGGCAGCGACAATACGTAGCTCAATCTGAGAATAGTCGGCAGAAACAAGTACATGGTCAGTGTCGCGGGGAATAAATGCTTTACGAATTTCCCTGCCACGCTCTGTGCGGATAGGTATATTCTGTAGGTTAGGATTGTTGCTACTGAGCCTTCCGGTAACAGCTACTGCCTGATTATAACTTGTATGAAGTCTTCCTGTTCGTGGGTTAATTAAGCCCGGGAGAGAGTCGACATAAGTGCTCTTCAGTTTGGTAAGTTCACGATAAGTGAGAATGTCCTCAACTATCTTGTGTTTGTGGCGGAGTTTCTGCAGTATTTCTTCGCCTGTGGCATATTGTCCGGTTTTGGTCTTTTTTTGTCCGGCATCTATTTTCATCATTTCAAACAGCACTTCACCCAATTGCTTAGGAGAACCTATGTTGAAATTAACACCGGCATGGGTGTATATATTGGTCTCAACTTCTTTGATGTCTTTTTCAAGGTCTTTGGAGTAGTCGTTTAGGAATTTAAAATCCAAATTAACGCCTTCAAATTCCATATCCAGAAGCACAGAGACTAATGGGTTCTCTACTTTGCTGAATACATTATTTACACCTTTTTCTGCAAGTTGAGGGTCAAATACCTGCTTCAGTTGTAAAGTAACATCGGCATCTTCCGCTGCATATTCTTTAACCTGCTCTACAGGTGCATCGCGCATCGACAGTTGGCCTTTACCTTTTTTGCCAATTAATGTTTCAATAGATACCGGCTGATAGCTGAGGTATTTTGCACTGAGCATATCCATGCTACGTTTGCCATCGGGGTCTATCACATAGTGCGCCAACATGGTATCGTAGATATTGCCCTTGAGCTCAAATCCATACCACTTTAGTATGAGCATATCGTACTTAATATTTTGCCCTACCCAAAGTATCTCCGTGTTGTTAAACAGAGGTCTGAAGCGTTCCATGATTGCCAATACCTCATTTCGTTCGGCAGGTAGCGGAACGTAGTATGCCGTACCTTTTTCCCAACAAAAACTCATACCTACAATATCGGCCAGGTTAGCATCAACATCGGTAGTCTCTGTATCAAATGCCACTTCTTTTTGCTGACCGATAAGTGAGATAAGCTCATTAATTTCATCATCTGTACTTACCAATTTATAGCTGTGTTCTGTATCAGATATGGTTTTGAAATTACCTGAAAATTGTTCTGTTTCTTCTGATGCTTCCTGCATCTGCTCGGCAGTAGTCTGAGATTGTGGTATGCTTTGTTTTTCGCGAATCACATTGCCAAACAGATCTGTCGATTGTGGTTTGTCAGGAGTAGTATCACCAAAAACACGTTTGCCTAGTGTTTTGAATTCCAGCTCGTTGAATATCTCTGTAAGTACTTCATTGTTTTTATCCTTTATTCTGAAATCTTCTGCATGGAAGGGAACGTCGGGAACATTAGTGATAATGGTAGCCAGCTTTTTAGACATGATAGCCATGTCCTTGCCATTGCGTACTTTTTCACCAACAGCGCCTTTTATTTTGTCGGCATTGGCTAATAGGTTCTCTATGTTATCATATTCTGCTAATAGTTTTGCCGCTGTCTTTTCACCAATACCCGGGATGCCAGGAATATTGTCTACAGCATCACCCATTAGCCCTAATATATCTATCACCTGGTCTACACGCTTAATGCCCCACTTATCGCATATTTCCTGCTCGCCAAAAATTTCTTCTTTGCCACCTTGAAACGGAGGTTTATACATGAAGACGCCTGGACGAACAATTTGTCCGTAGTCTTTATCAGGAGTGACCATATAAACTGTATAGCCCAGGTCGGCAGCTTCAATGGCCAATGTGCCTATAATATCATCGGCCTCGTAACCATCTTTCTCAATACATGGCAGATTGAACCCTCTGATGATGCGTTTGATATCGGGTAATGCTGCGCGCAAATCTTCCGGAGTTTCTTGACGATTAGCTTTATAGGCTTCGAAGTCGATGTGTCGTTCAGTAGGTGCTGAAGTATCAAACACTACGGCAAGGTGCGTAGGTTTTTCTTTATTGATCAGATCAAGCAATGTGCTGGTAAAGCCAAACTGAGCATTGGTATTTTTTCCCTTGCTTGTAATACGTGGACTGCGAATAAGTGCGTAATATGAACGGTAGATGAGCGCAAGCGCATCTAATAGAAAAAGTTTCTTTTCAGGCATATTGCTAAGGTAAGTCAATATGAGGGAAGAGCAAAAGCAGACCTGTATAAAAGCGCAAAGGCATCAATTAATGATGCCTTTGCGCTTTTCAGTATTGACAGAAAATTACCTCACAATTGAGAAGCGAATAGCTTCGGTTTTATTGTCACTTATTAATCTGAGCAAATATTGACCTGAAGATATATTGCCATTAATTAGGATTGGTTCATTTATCATTCCATTGATTGGGGTAATTGCTGCATGGTAAACAATACTGCCCATAATATCAATAATATCAACAATTACAGGTTCATTGTTTCCCGATTGGGTATTGCCACTAAGTATGAATGTGCCGCTATTAGGGTTAGGATATAATGTTAAAGACATAGCTGATGCTACTGTATTTACTTCAACATTGCCTGCAACAGTGATATTAATATAGTTAAATGTAGAAACGCCACTACATTGGTCGTTATTCGTGACAACACAATTAATAGAATCTCCCGTATGCAAATCGTTGGTAATAAATACTGTATTTGTTGCTCCTGCTACAGGCATCGAATTCTTGAACCATTGATATGTTGGTGCAAGACCACTGCCACTGACAATCGTGACTGTAAATGTATCATAAGCTCCTTGATTGATAATGTAACCGGGTACTGCGTTAACATACCCGATTGGCTGTACCACAGGTATTACAGTCATGGTGGTATTGTTAACTGCTATTGGTGCTAAAAGGCAAGGAAAATTACTGATGAGCATTACCTGAACAACATCTCCATTGGCAGGTGAGTAAGTGAATGTATTTCCGGTAGCTGTATTGGATCCATTTACAGACCAAACATAAGATGGCGATGTACCACCATTAACTTGTGATGCTATGTAGTTGACAGGGTAACCTTGGCAGGCGATGACTCCGGGAGAAACACTTGTAGTAACAGATGGAATTAACAGAGGTGTTACGGTAAGAATTGTACTGGCACTAGCAGTGTCAGGACCTGCAAAGCAAAACTCATTGCTGGTAATTTGACAGGTAATAATATCTCCATTAGATGGTGTATAGGTAAGTGTATTTCCTGTGCCTACAGGTGTTAGATTTACAAACCAATTATAGGACGGTGCTGTACCCCCGTCTACAGGAACAGGAGTGATGGTAGTAAGCGCACCGTAACAAATGGTGTCACCGGTTCCTGTAGTAAGTGTTAGTGATGGTGTAGCAGGAGTATGAACGTTCATACTTACTGTTGCGCTTGCACTGTCGGGAACTGCGCAACCAAGGCTGCTTAATATCCAGCAGCGGATAAGATCGCCATTTGCAGGAGTGTAAGTATATGAGGAGCTACCTGCAAGAATAACACCATTAACACTCCAAACATATAATGGAGATGTGCCGCCATTCAACGGATTTGCAGTATACGTAACAGAAGTTCCTTGACAAATCTCAGTTGGAGTGCTCGTGCTGATAGAGATTGAAGGAGAGATTGAAGGATTTACATTAAGAAGTGTAGTCGTAAAGCAACCGGTAGGTAGATCTAAATAGGTGATAGTTGTTGTACCCACTGCAACTCCATAAGTTTCACCTGCGGCATCTATTGTGGCTACAGCAGTATTACTACTTATCCATTCTCCATCAGGTTGGTCATCGTGTAAGACTAAAGATACACCGGCGCAAAGCGGAGTAGCACCTGTTATTGCAGGTGGTGTTGTGTTTACATGAATCATTTGCGTGTCTATGGCAGTACCGCAGCTGTTGGTGACAGTATAAGAGATAATTGTATTTCCTTCATTGATTGCAAACAGATTTCCTGAACTTACTGTAGCAATTGCTGCATTGCTGCTACTCCAGTAACCACCTGTAACAGTATTGGTTAACAGAGTTGTAGTGTTCGTGCAAAGCGTTCTGTTTCCAGAAATAGTTCCGGCAAATGGTTGTGGTTTGACTGTAATTAGATGTATTGCTGAAGAAGACCCACAACTGAATGTGCTAACTGTGTAAGATATAGTAGCTGTAGCTAATACGGTTGATGCGCCTGTTACAATGCCTGTAGCAGAAACACTTGCAATAGAATTGTTTGATGAACTCCAAACGCCGCCTGTTGTAGCATTGGTAAGAGTAATAGTTGTGCCGCTGCAAACACTGTCTAATCCTGTTATTGTGCCTGCGAATGGCAAAGGTTTAACCGTTACAGGATGACTAGTGCTAGCAGCTCCGCAACTAAATGTATTAGCAGTGTAAGATATTGTTGTTGTAGCCAAAGTTGCTGATGTGCCTGTTACTGCACCGGTTGCTGAAACACTTGCAATGGCTGTATTTACTGAAGTCCAGATACCACCGGATGCGGTGTTGCTTAGCGAAATAGTTGCTCCGTAGCAAATACTGTCTGCACCAGTAATATTACCTGCATCAGGTAAAGGCTTTACGGTGATATTGTGTGTTGCTGCAATAGAGCCGCAACTGAATGTACTTGTAGTATAAGATATTGTTGCGGTTGCTGATACTGTTGTTATTCCTGTTACTATTCCTGTTGCAGAAACACTGGCAATAGAGCTGTTAGATGAACTCCATGTGCCACCTGTTGTAGCATTTGTAAGAGTAATAGTTGCGCCACTACAAACGCTGTCTAATCCTGTTATTGTTCCGGCATAAGGTAAGGGTTTTATGATTACAGGATGTGTAGCGGTCGCAGACCCACAGCTGAATGTACTAGCAGTGTAAGATATTGTTGTTGTAGCCAAAGTTGCAGACGTACCTGTTACTTCACCTGTTGCTGAAACACTTGCAATGGCTGTATTTGCTGAACTCCAGATACCACCGGATGCAGTGTTGCTTAGCGAAATGGTTGCTCCGTAGCAAACACTGTCTGCTCCTGTAATGTTACCTGCATAAGGTAAAGGATTTACAGTAATACTGTGTGTTGTTGCTATAGACCCACAACTGAATGTGTTGACTGTATAAGATATAGTGGCTGTAGCTAATACAGTTGATGTTCCAGTTACTGCACCTGTTGTAGAAATACTGGCAATAGAACTGTTTGATGAAATCCATGTGCCTCCTGTTGTAGTATTTGTAAGTGAAATTGTTGCACCACTGCAAACGCTGTCTAAGCCTGTTATTGTTCCGGCAAAGGGTAGAGGGTTTATTACTACCGAATGAACAGCTATATCTGTGCCGCAAGAATTGCTGACACCGTAGCTAATAGTGGTACTGCCTGCACTAACGCCAAAAACTGTTCCTGCGCTAACTGTTGCAACAGATATATTGCCGCTGCTCCAGGTGCCTCCTGATACACTAGAGGATAAAGTTATAGAAGTACCAGCACAGACGCTATCAACACCAGTTATTGCTCCTGCTAATGGTAGCGGGTTAATAGTAATAGGGTATAAAACAGTAGTTGTACCACATGTATTGGTTACTGCATAAGTAACAGTATCTGTTCCTGCGTTAATGCCTGTCAATAAGCCGGATGAATTAATGGTTGCTAATGATGTGTTAGTTAGTCCCCAAGTGCCGCTTGATGTAGCATTAGTCAGACTTATAGTTGCTCCGCCGGCACAAACGACTGATGTTCCTATTATTGGAGCAACCGTGGGTAATGGGTCTATATTTACGGTAACAGTTGTTGTATTACTACAAGTAGGTGCTGAATATCCCGTTATGGTGTATGTAGTTGCGGCAGCTGGGTTTGCTGTAACTATGTCACCAGTTGTTGCTGATAAACCAATAGCAGGAGACCATGAGTATGTACCTGTAGTACCTGCGCCTGTTGCTGTTATACTCACACCTGCACCTCCTGCGCAATAGCTTGGAGCAGATGGAGTTACAGTAATGGTTGGTGGAGTACATCCGTTAGTCACTGTTCCTAAAATGTTGATATAGTTTGTTTGGAAAGTACCTGAACTGCTTGAAGGCGCATAAGGGAATAAAGCCACTATAATTCCATTGGTGGTGCTGGTAATACCGGTAGGTAATGTGCCCCCACTCCAAGACGAAGCCACACTATTGCCACAACCGGGATTTGACAAAGAATGATCTGTTCCGTCATCTGTCCAGGTAACGCCATTGTCCAAACTATAAGCATAACGTACTTTAGTAGGTCCGGTTCCCGATACCCGCATGCCTGCTGAGAATCCGGTAACATTGAGTTGATAACCAGTATTAGGTGTGATTTTAATAAAATAATGTGGTCCTGCAATATTATAGGCAGTCCATGTATTAGGAACGGTTTTTCCGCTAAGGCCACCACTTGTACATGGGGTATTACTACCGAATCCTGTATTCTGCAATACAGTTACAGTTTCATTTACTGATCCTGCTGTTACAGCAGTACTTGTGCCACCAGAACCGGTATATGTGGCCAATTGCCCATAAGCACTTCCGGTAACAAGCAAAATAATAATTATGAGAATTGTAAAGATTGTTTTCATAAACGCAATGATTTCATTATGTGATGCAAAGGTTGCTATCCATCATTGCGCAGTCATTACGGAAAGATTACATCTCCGTTAAGTTAATGAGAACTTATATTTATTGGCATAAGTAGTGCGTCAATAATCTGATATAATGAGCGAGGGGGTGTTTCAGATAAGAAACACCCCCTCGCTCATTATAAATTTGCAAATTATTTGTAAATCATAAAGTGGATAACTTCAGCGCCATTGTTGGCTATTAGTCTAAGCATATACTGCCCCGGAACAGTATTTTCTCTCAGTGTTATTTGCTCATGAATCACACCATTGATAGGAAGCGATGCAGCCTTATACAGTACTCTACCCATAACATCAATCACTTCATAAGTTATCGCCTCATTATTACCAGTGTTAATTATACCCCCAAGTGTAAATGTGCCGGTATTCGGATTAGGGTATAAAGAGAATGCGTTGCCAAGATTGTGAACATTGTTGATACCCACTCGGCTGGTATTGAGCGTAATAGTATTACTGTGATTATATATTGCAGTAGCGCAGACTATATCGCAAGTAGCGATGCAATAAACAGCATCATTTCCTGAAGCATTGAGCGTATACGTTGAAGATGTTTCACCGGCTATTGCAGTGCCATTCAGATACCATTGATAAACAGGTGACGATCCGCAATTGGTTAACGTTGCTGTAAATGTAAATGGTTGACCTATGTAGGTAACTGTATCACTTGGCGATGCAGTTACAGAGATTATAGGTGTAACAGAAGGAATCACAGTCATGGTGATATTGTTACTATACACTGTATCGAGAGTCGGGCATACTGCATTACTTGCCAGAACGCAATAGATTATGTCTCCGTTAGTTGGTGAATATGGTATCGATAATCCTGTACCTATGTTTACCCCTGATTTTTTCCACTGAACGAATGGAGTACTGCCACCATTTATAACTGTAGCGGTGAACACAGGTACGACCAGACTACAAACGGTATCGCTTGGGCTTACTGTAGCGGTTACTGACGGCACTACAGAACTTTGCACTGTCATTATTTTTGTAGAGGTGGCTGAGCCACATGTATTACTCACAGCGTAGTGAATGGTGTCAATGCCTGTAGTAACTCCTGTCACTACGCCACTTGCTGTTACTGTGGCATTACCATTAGTTGCAGACCATACACCACCACTTACTGGGCTTGACAGTGTGATTCCTACACCTATACATGCAACTATTGGACCGGAAATAGTATCTGTTCCGGGGATTGCCTCTATAGTTACAACACGGCTTGCTTGTACTGTACCACAACTATTTGTTACAGTATAATAAGCAGTGTCTGATCCTGATGTTATTCCCGTAATCATACCTGTCGTATTTACAGAAGCGTGAGTATTACTCATACTCCAAATACCACCCGGTGTAGCATCATAAAGTGTAGTTGATGCAGCGGGGCAAACTGTTGCCAGACCGATAATACTGGCAACTGTAGGTGTAGATTGCACAGTAACTGTATGAAGTATGTTTGTATTGCCACAAAGATTTCCAACAGAATAAGTGACGGTTGCAGTTCCTGTTACCACACCACCTAGTATACCTGTCAGAGAGTTGATGGTGGCTACTGTTGATGGGCTTATACTCCAGAAACCGCCGCTTACAGAGTCACTAAGAGTAATTGTAGCACCTACACAAACTGCGCCTGCACCTATTACGGCAGGTACATAAGGTAGCGGGTTTACTGTTACTGAGTAGTAAGCATATTGTGTTCCACAATGCGTACTTGCAGCATAGCTAACTGATACCACACCCGGTGTCACACCAGTGAATAACCCGGTTGGGGTAATTGTGCCACCGCTACCACAGCTCCAAACACCACCCGGTGTGCCGGTAGTATTGCTGAGCGTAATTGATGCGCCTACACACACGCCGGGACCGCCGGTAATAGTGCCTGCCACCGGTAAAGGATTAACAGTAATAGAGTGCGTAGCTGCTGCAGAGCCACAGCTGTTTGTTAAAGTGTATGAAATAGTTTCCGTGCCTGCACTCAATGCAGTTGCTACACCAGCTGATGTTAATGAAATATAAGTACCAGTATGGCTCCATACACCACCACTGGCCGCTGTTGGGTCGGTGAGTGTTTGAACATTGCCCGGGCAAACACTGTCTGCACCGCTAATGTATCCTGTAATTGGAAGTGCTTTAACCAATACTGTCTTAGATACTGATGAACTGCCACATGTGTTGATTGCAGTGTAGGTAACGGTATCTACTCCTGCTGAAATACCTGTTAGCGTTGCAGTAGTAGGCATTGTACTTGTAACAGATAGCAGTCCATATCTTGTACTCCAAGTGCCTCCGGACGGTGTTGATGTCTCAACTATAGCAGCTCCTACACATACAGAATCTAAGCCTGTAATTGGGCTCATTACAGGGACTCCTGTAATGGAAATAGTAGTTGTAGCATATGCTGTTCCGCAAGTATTGGTTACTGCATAAGATATTGTTGCTACTCCCACCGATATGCCATGCAGCACACCTGTGCTTGCATTTATACTTACTAATGGAGATGGGCTACTCCATACGCCTCCCGGAATTATACTTGATAAGGTGATGTCTGTACCTGTACATACAGTACTACTACCGGTAATTGTTCCGGCAATAGGCAGTGGTTTCACAGTTATTGGGTGTGTTGATGCTGCTGAGCCACATGTGCCACTTGTGACTGTATAACTTATTGTTGTTGTGGCTAACCCCGCCGAAGCGCCACTTACTATGCCGGTAGATGTTACTGTAGCAATAGATGTTGCTGCGCTGCTCCATACACCACTTGGGGTAATATCTGTAAGCGAAATTGTAGAACCGTAACAAACAGAATCAGGTCCGGTAATGACACCGCCATAAGGTAGTGGATTTACAGTGACACTCATTACTGCCATGTCAGATCCGCAGCTTGGCGTTGCGGTACTATAAGTAATTGTTGTTGTTCCCCAGCTTACCCCGCCCATTTCTCCGGTAGTTGCGTCTATAGTAGCTATAGTTGTATTATTGCTACTCCAGGTGCCGGTTCCATAAGAGCCTGTATTATCTAGTGTTACAGTGCTACCTGTGCAAACACTACTTATAGCAGACGAAATATACGCTACTGCAATCGGGTTTACTGTAATGGTATATGGGTCAGGTATTGAACCACATGCTGTTGAACCTGAATAGGTAATAACGACCGGTCCACCACCGGTTCCGGTTACGACTCCGGTGGTTGTATTAACTGATGCTACACTAGGGTCAGATGTACCCCATGTTCCTCCGGGTGTGCCGGTTGCATCCGCAAGCGTTATGCTTGACCCCACACAAACTTCTGTTGGGCCAGTAACAGTGCCATCTGAAGGTAACGAGTTAATGGTTACACGGAATACAGCAGAATCTATTCCGCACGAGGTAGATACGGTGTATACTATAGTATCTGCACCGGCTATTATTCCCTTAAACATTATAGTGTCTATTCCACTAGTTGCAGACATAAACAAAACTTTACCAAGCCTGCTGGTCCATGTGCCCCCCGGTGTTGCTGCATGATTGCGTAGGGTGTCGAATGAATTCTGGCATAAAGAATCCGCACCGGTAATATA
Organism: Chitinophagaceae bacterium; assembly: GCA_947454715.1. Classification (GTDB taxonomy): domain Bacteria; phylum Bacteroidota; class Bacteroidia; order Chitinophagales; family Chitinophagaceae; genus Flavipsychrobacter. Next base: position 16,182 of record CANGMZ010000014.1, on the reverse strand, counting down.
CCCCGGGTTGGGTAGTGGAAGTACGTTTACCGGACTTGATACAGATGCGCTTCCGCAGCTAAATGTATTAACGGTATAGGAGATGGTAGATAAGCCTGTAGAGATACCTGAAATACCTGTGCCAGTTCCGGTTGATGAAAGCACATTAGCAATATATGGAGTTGATGTATGCCAGAACCCTCCAGGAAGTACTCCTCCTAACGTAATCACTGATCCCACACATACTGTAGTCGGTCCCGATATTACTCCTGTTAAAGGTGAGTTTTTTACATTCACATTATGCGTTACAACGTCATTTCCGCAGCTGTTAGATACAGTATATGATATCGTTGTAGTTGCTGCAATAACGGATGTCCCGATTACAGTTCCTGATGCTGAAACTGATGCAATACCAATATTACTGCTAGTCCATGTTCCCGGATCACTGGCACCATAACTGGTCATAGATATGGTTGCACCATAGCAGACACTATCTGCTCCGCTGATACCTCCTGCTACAGGTAGTGGATTTACCGTTATTGTTGTAAATCCATCATCAGCACTGCATAATGTAGAGGTGCTGTAATGTATGTTGGTTGTGCCCGGACCAATTGCTGTAACAGTACCGTATGCATCAACATCTGCTATAGATACATCGTCAGAAATCCAGTATCCTGCACCCACTGAATAAGGTGTATAAAAGTACTCAGTATTACCCTGGCACGTTGAAGAAACGCCAAAAACAGGACCCGTGTATGCATTTGGTTCTACTGTAAAGCTATAGGTTGATGTTGCAATGCCACAACCTGTAGTTGCTGTAAATGTGATAGTTGCAGTACCATCTGTGCCACAATAGAAATTACCTGATCCATCTACTGAAACGATACCCGGATCGCTGCTGCTCCATGCGGTTGTGCCTGTTGATGTAGATATTCCCAACGTGCCTGCTGAACCGATGCAATTTATTGCAGGACCTGAAATAGCTCCGGCAACGGGATGAGCAATGACTGTTATAGAAAAATAAGTAGTGTCGGCACCGCAGACGTTTGTTGCGATATGCATGATTGATGCAGTACCTGCTGCAATTCCGTTTACGACGCCTGCTGCATTTATTCCCGCTATTGTAGGGTTTCGGCTAACCCATGACGCCGGTGTGGTGCCACCTGTAACCGTGAGTGGTGTGGTGCTGCTTACACAAACATTACTGCTGCCTGATATTGTGCCCCCATGTACTGTATAAGGCACAACTATTGTAAAGTATGTTGTGTCCGCATTGCAGCTATTTGTAGCTATATGCAGGATGCTTGTAGATCTTGTTGTTGATCCCGGCAATCCCATTATTGTTCCACTACCTATTACAGTAGCGATAGTAGCGTCAGTTGAAATCCATGAAATGTTGCCTGTGGATGTTGCTTCCGTTAGTGTTGTAACTACTGATGGACATATCGTCGTTGGTCCGGTCACAGCGCCCGAGTGTGCATCAGGTAATACACGCACCGTTTTCGTAGCGGTTAATGTGTCACAAATATTCATTACTGTATAACTAATGATTGTTGTGCCTTCGTTGATACCGGTAATTACTCCCGTCGCATTTACACTCGCTATTGTAGAGTCACTACTATGCCATTTGCCTCCTAATGTACCGGTGGTATCTCTATATTGAACTGTTCTTGTTTTACATATAGAGTCAATATTGTCAACGGCATATATACTGCCTGCTACAGGTGTTGAGTCGATTGTAATTGTTTTCTTTTGCTCCAACAGGTCACAGCTGTTTTCAACTATGTAACTAATATCAACATGACCCGCATGTAAAGGTGTTACTACTCCTGTTACACTATCTACTGATGCCAATGTATCATTACTGCTCTTCCATTTACCACCTGTTGATGTGTCTATAAGTGTGAACACAGCATCGTGACAGACCAAAGTATCGCCGATTATTGGCGAATTTTTAGGCATGACTTCAATCTTTATCTGTAAAGAACTTGATGCACTACCGCAAGTATTAGTTCTGTTAAAAGATATATGTACCACTCCTGGTGATTTGGGCCAAACTTTTCCGGTTCTGCTGACAACTGCTAAGGAATTATCGCTACTCGTCCATGATCCATAGTGGCTGCCATTATGAACCCTTAATGTGTTGAGGTAACACATACGTGTAGAGTCTGTTGCTATTCCTGTGTCTGTATACGCATAAACTGGTCCCGGAATAATTGGCGTTTCCACCCAGGCAAAATAGGTATAGATATTGGTGTCAATTCTTTGATATACGTATGTATAACCACCGTTTACACCATAAGCAACCCCGGTAAGGGAGTCTATTGTAATGATAGAGGTGTCTGCACTTGTCCATATACCAACTGCAGGGTAGCTGGCATAAGTATGAAAACAAAAGCGACGACCGGGCATTCCAACTCCGCCAACAATAGTGTCTGGTACTGGCCCTGGCACAACACCCATGTAAAATGCAACTTTGTTGCTATCGTTTCTGCACACATATAAATCAGCATCTGCATCTAATGTAGTGCCATATTTACCATGGTTGCTTGTTGTATTCACTAATGTATCTGCAGTTAGTGTATCTGCAAAATTTTCTGAATTGAATATTTTAACTGTATTGTTTGTGTGCTCGGTACAATAGATTTTACATTGTTTTACTGTTAAATCCATAGGGTGACCTACATATATAGAGTCTACCTTGTTTAAAGATACCATAGCATATTTGGAGAGTTCATTTGCTCCAAATTCAGCTATATAGATTTTATCATCTTTTATAGCTACTGCTTTTGGTGCATTAAGATGATCTATCAACAAGCTTTTAGTTGCTGTGCTCATTGGTGCAGTTATTTTTATCAGCTTTCCGGTATTGGGAATAGCAAGCCCTCCGGCATCTGTAGAGTCATCACTGATAATGTACAGGTTTTGAATACTGTCTAAAGCAATACCTCGTGGTTTTGACCAGGCAAATGGCGTGCCGATTGAATTATCTATCGATTTTACAATATTGAGTGATGCATCAAGTATTAAAAGATTGCTGTCAGCTCTTTCTGTTTGTGCTACGTAGAGATAACCTGAATTGTCGAAAGCTACTGCCTCTGGAGATGTAAGTTTAATGCTGTCGTTAGCCTTCAGTCCGTCAGTAAAATCGTCTACGGAGTACCAGACTTTTACCATCATTTTATCACTTGTACTATCTCTATTTACTGAACTTACAGCAACTACTCCTCCATTGCTTATGGCTATCCCATAAGGCTGTATAGTTTTCACCCGGTATATGATGGATGTATCCTGCCAAAAGCATTGACCGAATGTATCATTCGTGAGTAAAGTAAAGAATATAATAAAAAGTATAGATAATGTTTTTTTCATAAGAAAAAGTCTTAGACTTAACTATGCAAGGTACTATCTATATTTTAATTATTTATTTATAGAAAATTTTTCAAATATTAAAGCCCGGCAATGCCGGGCTTTAATTATCGTTTTTTGTTTTTTATCAGTATTATCGCACTTGCTGCATTTCTACCAACTTTCGGTAGATACCATCTTTCTCAAGCAGGTCTTTATGGGTTCCTCTCTCTGCAATGCTGCCTTTTTCCATTACTATTATTTCGTCTGCATGCTGCACTGTGCTCAGTCTGTGAGCAATAACGATACATGTGCGGTTCTTCATCAATGTGTTAATGGCTTCCTGCACTATGCGTTCGCTTTCTGTATCCAGAGATGAGGTGGCCTCATCCAATATCATGATAGGTGGGTTCTTTAATACTGCACGGGCTATAGTAACGCGCTGGCGTTCCCCTCCGCTAAGGCGTACTCCCCTGTCGCCGGCCATTGTCTGGTAGCCTTCCGGTTTTTGTTGAATAAAAGTGTGTGCATTGGCTACTCTTGCTGCCTCTTCAACACGCTCCATACTTGCACCACCTGTGCCGAGGGTAATGTTATTATATATAGTGTCATTAAACAAAATAGGATCCTGACTTACCACACCCATGAGTCTACGTAGGTCATCTATTTTGTAATCTTTTATATTGACACCATCTATTAATATTTCACCCTCTGTAACATCGTGAAACCTTGGCACAAGATCTACCAGTGTTGATTTTCCTGCCCCCGATGCCCCTACAAGTGCTATTACCTTACCTTTAGTAATCGTTAAGTTCAGGTTCTTTAAAATTTGTTTTTCGCCATAAGCAAAGCTTACATTGCGCAGTTCCAGTGTCTGCTCAAACGTTTTTATCGGTTGTGCATTGGTTTTTTCTGTGATTGTATTTTCTACAGTAAGGAGTTGTTCTATTCTGTCAAGCGCAGAAGAGCCCTTCTGCACATTATAGAATGCAGATGACAGGTTTTTGAATGGATTAATGATTTGTGTGAATAAGGCAATATAGCCAATGAAAGTAGCCCCACTAAATCCAGTACCTGAGAAAACAATACGACCACCAAACCATAATATGATACTCACTACTATTATGCCCATAGTTTCAGACATTGGCGAGGCCAATTCTCTACGTGCAGCTATACGATTACGGGTATGAAACAGGGTATTATTAAGTTTCATGAATTTCAGATGCTGATGGGTTTCCGCATTAAATGCCTTCAGCACCCTCATACCTACCAAAGTTTCATCAATTACGCCCAACATACTACCCAATTGCTCCTGAGCCAGATTACTCGATTTTCTTAGTGATTTACTGATTCTTCCAATCACTAAGCCGGCAATAGGTAAGAACAGCAGCAGGAATAATGTCAACTTGAAGTTGATATAGATCATGGTCCCCAGATAGGCAATAATAGTAAGTGGCTCACGAATAAAGGCTTCTAATACGCTCATTATCGACAATTCCACCTCATTAATATCATTGGTCATTTTAGAGATAAGGTCTCCCTTACGTTCTTCAGTAAAAAAGCCTATCGGCAAAGACAATGTTTTTGTAAAAAGATCATCACGTAAACGACGTAATACCGCATTACGTAGCGGGTTGAGTATATACAGCCCTAAATAAAGGAACAGATTTTTCAATACAGTAAATATAACAACAGTCACACATACGTATGCTAATGCGGTAAGTTTATCTTGCTGTTGTATCAGATTAGTGAAATAAGCTACAGCTGGTTCTATAAGTCCCTTAGGAGCGGCACTTGGTACTTTAACAGGGGCAGGACTGTCTGTTTTGAACAGAAGCTGCACCACAGGTATGAGCATATTAAATGACAGCAACCCGAATAAGATACTCATCAGGTTGAACGTAAAGTAAAGAGCTATTTTACCTTTATAATCGGCCAAATACCTGAAAAGCCTTGATAAATTCTTCATTTATTGATTGTTATTCTTTTTGGAGGACGGGTTTTACAAATCGGAATAAATCAACTTTAATTCGCAATCGTAGCTACATTTAAAGAAAATCTTGATTCGAAAGAATAAAGGTAGAAATATTTTTGTAGTCTAAACTTTAATCATTCCTTAAATCCATTATTTGCACATGCGTTCAGAGATATCGCTGAATATCTAAAAAGCAGAGGCGGTAATGTTGGTTACCGCCTCTAGATATTACTTATTCAATACTATAACTAACGCTGCCATCCTTTTCATCTTTTAGTATGACTCCGTTTTCTGCCAGCTTATTTCTTATCTGATCGCTGGTTGCAAAATCTTTACGTTTTTTAGCATCGGCTCTTATTTCTATAAGTAATGATAAAACCTGATCCATTTTATTGCTCTGAGCAGCTTGCAGTGCCTGCATACCCAATATATCTTCAAGAAATACTTTAAATGAATCTTGTAACAAAGCAAATGTAGCTGCAGATAAGGCATTAGCCTTCACCTGACCACCTTTAATACCATTGATTACCGGTGCTAATTCAAACAGATTCGCAATGACTTTAGCAGTATTGAAGTCATCGTTCATGAATTCAGTGCACTCCTTTATCCATGTGTTCACTTGGTCGTCCAGCTTGGTATCTCCTGCCGTTTCATTACCAGGGTGAACCATCTTCTTCACCAACTCATACGCTTCCCATAGCCTTCTGGCTGCTCTTTCAGATGCCTGAAGTGCTTCATTACTAAAGTCTAAAGTACTGCGGTAGTGAGTCTGTAATATGTAAAAACGGACCACCATAGGGTGATATGCCTGCTCTAATACCGGGTGCGAACCTGTAAACAACTGAGATAACGTAATAAAGTTGTTATAGCTCTTGCCCATTTTCTTGCCATTGATGGTGATCATGTTGTTGTGCATCCAGTAACGAACCGGTGCGCAGCCATGTGCTATCGTGCTTTGTGCTATTTCACTCTCGTGGTGAGGAAACTGTAGGTCCATACCACCGCCATGAATGTCAAATACTTCTCCTAAATATTTGCTACTCATTGCAGAGCACTCAATGTGCCAACCCGGAAAACCTTCGCCCCATGGACTTTTCCAGCGCATAATGTGCTCAGGTGGCGCTTTCTTCCACAATGCAAAATCGGCTTTATTGCGTTTTTCTTCCTGCCCGTCTAGCTCACGGGTAGTCTCAAGTTGGTCTTCTAATATTCTGCCCGACAGTTTGCCATAAGGATAACCTTCAGCATATTTATTGACATCAAAATATACTGAGCCATTTACTTCGTAGGCATAGCCTCTTTCTATAATGGTTTCAATCATGTTTATTTGTTCTATAATATGGCCTGTAGCTGTTGGCTCTATTGCAGGATCCATATTATTAAACAGGCGCATGCCGTGGTGGAATAGATTGGTATATTTATTTACCATCTCCATTGGCTCCATTTTCTCCAATTTAGCTTTTTCGCTCACTTTGTCAATCGCTTCACGGCCTTCCTCTTCAAAATGACCGGCGTCTGTGATATTACGCACATAGCGCACTTTGTAGCCAAGATGGGTGAGATAGCGCTGCACTACATCAAATGTAATGTATGGTCTGGCATGACCAAGGTGGCTCTCGCCGCTTACAGTTGGTCCGCAAACATAAAGCCCTACATGCCCGGGGGTTATCGATTCAAATTTTTCTTTCTGACGAGTATATGAATTATATAAATGTAGATTGTGTGTCATGTTTAGTTATATGTATTGAATAGCCACAAATTGTATGAGGCCACAAATTGTAAAATAAAGTGTATTCCTGCGGAGGCAGATGCCGTGCAAAAATAGTTTGTTATCTGTTAACAGATATATGTTTGTAATAAAAGTTGAAGTGAGGGAAATGAAAACAGTTTTGTATGATTAATTGCACAAAACATTCATTTCCATTATACATCGCACTGACGAATGTGATAATGAAGTAGTCAGAAAAATAAAAGAATAATATATCTGCTTCATATTATAAATGTAAGTGGCCTGTTTTGGCCATTACGCAGCAAAGGTGATAAAAACATGGCACATATCAAAAAAACACGCATTAATCTGGTCTATACATGATGTTATATAATCAATAGATGTTGGCATAAAAATTTAGAAAGGATGAGTAGCTCCCCCGGTATGGGTGATTATACATTTACGCAGCCCCTATTAACAATTCTTTATTATTCTAAAAAATTACATTTACACATATTTAATTGAATTTTGTTTGCAATGCCACACCTAAAACACATTTTGACAGTAACTGCGGTTACGCTTTTATTGTCGTCAGCTTATACCGTTTCTGCACAACGCGGTCTTTACACCGGAAAACCAACAACAGAAGAACCAACTGCCTCAGGTCGGGTTTTCGGTAAATTATTAGATCCTAATAATGATCCGCTTTCCTATGCTACAGTTACATTAATGCGAACAGATTCGAGTATTGTAAATGGAGACCTCTCTAAAGATGACGGTTCATTTAGTATAGCACCTGTTGGTGTGGGTAATTTTATACTCAGAGTAGAGTCTATCGGAATCGTAACTAAATACATTAAAGTTGCACTTACTGCAGATAGCACAAACAAAGATTTGGGTAATGTCAAGCTGGTGCAAAAGGAGACAGCCCTTAAAACAGTAAATATTGTAGGCGAAAAACCTGTAGTAGAGCTGAAAGTTGATAAAAAGGTATTCAACGTAGAAAAGAACATCACCAGTTCAGGTGGTAGTGCCACTGATGTTTTACAGAATGTACCTTCGGTATCTGTTGATGTTGATGGCAATGTTAGTTTGCGCGGCAACAGCGGTGTAACTATATTAATTGATGGCAAGCCGGCTACAATGTTGGGCTCAGATGTTACTTCAGCGTTACAAAGTCTTCCTGCATCAAGTATCGAGAATGTGGAGGTAATCACGAACCCTTCTGCTAAATATGATGCTCAGGGTACTACAGGTATTATAAATATTATTACTAAAAAAGATGGCAGGCTCGGTATTAATGGTAATGTAACCTTAGGTGCAGGTACTCGCGATAAGTACAATGGTAATTTGGGGCTGAACATCCGAAAAGGGAAATGGACCGCATTTGTAAATAGTAGCTTCCGTATCAACAATAGCTATAATAATGTAATTACAGATAGGCAAGATAAATATAAGTCAGCTGATAGCCTGTTACATTCGTATCATACCTATGAGCATGTGCCACGTAATTTCGATGGTTTCTTCAACACATTTGGTGTAACTTATGATTTAGATAAGTTCAATTCGTTTACAGTTACCGAAAATATCAATAAAATGAGTTTCGGTTTTAGGGACAATTCTGATTTCGATATCTACCCTACTGCGGCTCGCCTAAATTCAATCTATCACCAAAACAGATATAGTGATGCATCAGGTGGACCCTTCTCTGTTTCTTCTGCAATAGATTATAAGCACAAATTCAAAAAGAAAGATGAAGAGTTGAGTGTCGATGCCACTTACGCTGTAACAACAGTAGAACGTACACAAAAATATCAGACATCAACAGACTCAAATGGCTTAGCGCCAGCTTACTATCCGGTTTATCAAAGTGCACCGGGATCGGGTGGTAATAATTCTTTCAATGTCTGGGCAGACTATACCGATCCTTTATTTACAAAGAATGGTAAGTTAGGATTGGGTTTCAAATCTCAGTTCTATTCATTTAATAGTCACAATAATCCTACAATAGATTCTACAGGTAGACCAACGATAGTAGATTCGAATCTTCTAATCAAGTACAATTACGAACAACAGATTCACGCGGTTTATGCAAACTGGAGTGATCAGTTCGATAAGTTTAGCTACCAGATTGGCTTAAGGGGCGAAAGTGCAGATTATACAGGTACGCTTGAAGGTAAAGGCAAAGCAGATCTGAAAAATAATTTTGTGAATCTTTTCCCTTCTGCATTTATATCCTACCAGTTGGTTGGTCAACAGAGCATTTATTTAAATTATAGCAGAAGAACGAACAGACCAAATTTCTTCCAATTGTTGCCATATAAAGACTTGTCCAACCCAAGTGCAATAAGCACAGGTAATCCATCTTTATTGCCTGAATTTATAGATAATATTGAGTTCAGCTACAATAAACTCGACAAAAAAGGGAATAACCTTATTTTCAGTGCATATTATCAGCACACTCAAAACCTTATTGAGCGTGTATTGGGCCCTAATCCTGATGCACCTAACTCATCGGTATTGCTATCGACACCTCAAAATATAAAGGGAGGCACTACTTATGGTTTTGAAGCTATTGGCAACCTGAAATTGACAAAAATATGGGATGCGACAGTAAGTGGTAACTTCTTCCAAAATTATCTTAAAGTTGGTGATGCTTCTGTTTTAGGTCTTAAAGATAATAGTGGTTTTGGCTACTTCGGTAAACTCAATACCAGCTTGAAATTGCCTGGTAATTTCTCTTTACAGCTCAATGGTAACTATGAGTCACCTAAGGTAGTAGCTCAGGGGACTATCAAGGAGACTTATTGGTTTGATCTTGCGTTACGCAAGAATATGTTTAAGAATAAAGTTACTATTGTAGCAAACTGCTCAGATTTATTCAAGACACACCGTTTTGTTAATGAATACAATCTTAGCGGATATGACCAAACGATAAATCGTGTAAAAGAAACACGAATTGGAAATATTACGTTTACTTGGCGTTTCGGAAAATCAGATCTTGGCAAGAATATTGCAGGAGATAGTAAAAAGGGTAAAGAGCGCCCTAAAGAAGAAATGAAGAAGGATGCACAGCCAAACACTGAAGACCGTGGAAAGAACATGAAAGAAGGAGATGGTGACGACCAGGGTGGCGGTGGAACACCTGGAGGTCAAGGTGGCGGACAGAAGGGGAAATAAAGATATTTAGCATCAATAACAGAACAAAAAGAGAAGGAGTATGTTTAAAAAAGCAATAATTGGTTTCATGTTGTTTACAGGGATAGCAGTAAACGCAGATGCGCAGATGATTCGTGAATACATGAACGATGCCAGAGGAGTATTGAGTGGCAATAAAAAGAAAGCAGCAAAGGGCAGCATAACAAATACGGAGATAGTAGCAGGGCTCAAAGAAGCATTGGATTTAGGTGCGAAGAATGCCACTAATAAACTTTCTGTTACTGATGGCTTTTTCGGAGATGCTTTGGTAAAGGTAATGATGCCGCCGGAGGCCGCTAAAGTGGAAAAGACCTTGAGACAAATAGGCATGGGTGCTTATGTAGACAAGGCTATTCTAGCCATGAACCGTGCTGCAGAAGATGCTGCCGCTCAGGCACAGCCAATATTCTTGAATGCAATAAAGACAATGACAATTCAGGATGCCCTGAATATATTAAAAGGTGGTAACGATGCCGCAACGCAGTATCTGAAAGGTAAGACAACAGCGCAGCTTACAGCTGCTTTCAGACCGGTGATCAGTGCTTCGCTCGATAAGGTGAATGCTACTAAATACTGGGCTGAAGTATTTGAAGTGTATAATAACTTACCTACTACGTTCAATAAAGTAAATCCTGATCTTACGGCCTATGTTACTGAGCGTGCACTTAACGGTGTATTCTTACACATTGCACAAGAAGAAGAGAAAATAAGACTGAACCCTGCTGATCGCGTGTCGGACTTATTGAAAAAGGTATTTGGTTACGGAAAATAATCAGAGTAAATATTGAATAACTACAGGCTAATGGCAACCCCATTAGCCTGTAGTATTTTAGAGCTGTATTCATTTGGTATTATTGACGAGACTATTAAAATGAATAGAGTCGAAATTTACCTGCAATAAAATAGACTATATTTCGTTGTACAATGAATTGTTTATTTATGTCTATATCAACTATGAAGCACACAAGCTTACTCCTTCTTTTGCTTTGCTCGGCATTTCTCTCAAAAGCACAGCGCATAGCCACCATTGCCGGGGCAGATTCTGCCGGATATAGCGGAGATAATATTCCTGCCATTGGTGCTGCACTACATGGCCCGTTTGGTGTTGCCATAAATATGGTAGAGGAGGTTTTCTTTGCCGACAGATCTAATGCGCGTATTCGTAAAATTGGATTAGACGGTGTCATTACAACAATAGCAGGCACCGGAGTGCCAGGGTATAACGGAGATAATATCCCGGCAACAGCAGCTCAAATCAATGACCCAATAGGTGTTGCTGCAGATGCTCAGGGAAATGTGTACTTCGCAGATAAAAATAATCATCGAATAAGGATGATTAATACAGATGGCAATATCATTACTGTTGCAGGTACAGGTGTTGCTGGTTTCGGCGGGGATAGTGCTTTGGCTACTAGTGCTCAGCTTTTTCAACCACGGGGATTGGCAGTAGATACCTTTGGGAACATATATATCGCTGATCAGGGGAATAACAGGGTACGAAAAATAAATCGAGTGACAGGTATTATAACTACTATCGCAGGTAATGGGGCTTTAGGTTATGGAGGCGATAACGGTCCGGCTAAAGCAGCTATGCTTAATGGCCCTTATGCTGTAGCCGTAGATTACTTCGGCAATATTTATATATCTGATGTAGACAACGAAAGAATTCGGAAAGTAGACCTCGCAGGTGTCATCACTACAATAGCCGGAACAGGCACTGCAGGATATAATGGAGACAATATACCTGCTACTGATGCTCAATTATATGAGCCGATAGGGGTGGCTGTAGATAATACAGGAAGTGTATTCATAGCAGATGCCTGGAATGATCGTATTCGCAAAATATTGCCCTCGGGTATTATCACTACTCTTTCCGGTGATGGTATTGCGGGCGTAGGTGCTGACTCTGTTCTGCTCAGTGCCGCAAAATGCAATAACCCTTATGGAATAGCATATTCCTTTCAAGGCACATTGGCAATCGCAGACTATGGTAACAACCGTGTTCGTAAGTCTTATGCAAGCGGGTTAGGTATAGCCGCTCAGTCTAGTGTTATTGGCGTTAGCATATACCCCAATCCATCAAGCAATGGATACATTACAGTCGATATGACTACCCCTGCAAAAGAAATTGCAAACATTACGGTAACAGATGTTTTAGGCAGGCAGGTATACACTACCGCAGTAAACACCAATCAGAAAACAGAGCTGCAATTATCAGTGCCACCCGGCATATATATAGTAACTGTTCAAACAGTAAAGTCAGTTATTACACAACAACTTTCGGTAATTAAATAATTGACTATTACATTATCCACTCTTGCAGAGCATCTGCAAGTTTTCTGTCATTACCCAGTCTTGGTACTTTATTTTGACCACCCAGTTTTCCTATAGAGCGCATATAGTCGATAAAGGCATTTTTCTTCATCTTGCGTATCTTCAGTGTCTGAAGGATATTACCATTGATGAGATCGTCGTAATAGATGTTCTTTTGACGTAGGTAATTATTCACTTTCAACTCAAAGGTCGCCATGTCTGCAGGCGCATGCTCAAATTCCACAAACCATTCATGGTATGGTTTGCCCTCACTTACCTGAATCATTGGTGCAATAGTAAACTCAGTGATGTGTACACCCTCTTCTTTTGCTGCATTTAGTATGGCGTACTCTACTTCTTCTCCTATTACGTGTTCGCCAAATGCAGAAATAAAATGCTTTACTCGTCCGGTTACTACCAGTCTATATGGGTTGGTGCTGATAAATCGAACCGTGTCACCAATGTTATATGCCCATAGCCCTGCATTGCTGCTGACTATCAGCGCATAATTTTCGCCAACCTGCACTTCTCCCAGACTCAGTCGGGTAGGGTTGTCATTACCTATTTCATTAGCAGGTATAAATTCAAAGAACATGCCTGCGTCTGTATTTAATAATAGGCCTTCCTTTCCCGGCATGTCCTGAAATGCAAAAAAACCTTCAGAAGCAGGAAACGTCTCTATCATATCTACAGATCCGCCAAGGCTTTCCAATAGTTTAGACTTATATGGTTCAAAGTTCACGCCTCCGTGCACTATTACTTGCAGGTGTGGGAACAGTTCTTTTATTTTCTTTCCTTCGTTACGTGCACTCAACCAGTCGAAATACATTTGCACCCACGGCGGTATACCGCTAATCAGGGTCATATTTTCAGACATGGTTTCATTAACTATCTTGTCGAGTTTAGTTTCCCAATCTTCAATGCAATTTGTTTCAAAGCTTGGTAACTGATTGCTGCGCAGATAACGGGGGATAAAGTGATTGACGATACCGCTTAATCTGCCGGTAGGTATGCCGCCAACACGTTCCATTTCCGGTGACCCGGAAAGAAAAATCATCTTACCGTCAGCAAAGGCAGTATTTCCTGTTTCTGCCATGTAGCAGAGTAATGCATTTCTGGCGCCATTTATATGAAAATGTATCGACTCTTTACTGATCGGAATATATTTTGCGCCACTTGTTGTGCCACTTGTTTTAGCAAAATAGATAGGTCTGCCTTTCCACAAAATATCTCTGCCACCATTTTTTATTTGATCAATATAAGGCACAAAAGCCTCATAATCTCGTATCGGAACAGCCGCTTTGTAGTCTTCATAAGTCTTTACCTGAGCAAGCTTATGTTCCTTCCCAAACACAGTGTTGGCGCCTGTTTTCAGCAATTGCTGTAGTATAGATTCCTGATCAGCAACAGCAGTAAGCATACTCTTGCGCACACGCGAATGGATGATAGATGCATAAGGTCTTGCCAGAAAAGATTTAATTTTCATTACCGATTGTAATTATGTTCCAAAGTTATTATTAATTTAGTGGTAAGAATACTATTGGCACAAATGATTGACAACAGTCGCAAAGTATTGTGGATATTGGCTTTATAAGTTTGTGAGTAGTAATTTTTTTCACAATAGGGTAGTAAAAAATGCGGGGTCGCCAATGTCGATTCTGCAAAACATACAGAAAAAACATGGAATTTAACAAATTTTATTGTTTGAAATAAAAATCTGTATTACCTTTGCAAAAATATTTTAGGTTTATTATGTTTGTAATAGTAACTATAGCGGGTCAGCAATTTAAGGTAAAGAAGAATGACGAATTGTTTGTACACCGCCTTGCGGGTAATGCAGGAGACAAAGTTGAGTTTTCTGATGTTTTGATGGCTAGCAGCGAAGGTAACATCACATTTTCAAAGACTGCAAAAGTGCAGGCTGAAATCATCGATCATCTGAAAGGTGATAAGGTGATTGTTTTCAAGAAAAAGCGTCGTAAAGGTTATATGAAGAAGAATGGTCATCGCCAGTCTTTGACTAAGATCAGAATAAATGAAATAGCTTAATCCCTCTATTTAATTAACTAATAAAGTAAGTACAAGAAATGGCACATAAAAAAGGTGAAGGTAGTGTAAGGAACGGACGCGATTCACACAGTAAAAGATTAGGAGTAAAAATATTTGGCGGTCAACCTGCAATATCTGGTAACATCATTATTCGCCAGAGAGGAACTGAATATCACCCAGGTAACAACGTAGGTTTAGGTAAAGATTTTACCATCTTCGCATTGACTGATGGTATCGTTGAATTCCGCAAGACCCGCAATAAAACATTAGTATCTGTAAAGGAAATGTCCGAAATCGCAATGGCCTAACCCCCAAAGCGATTTTGCCATAAAGGTTTTTGTTTACCCTTAAATTCACAAGTTATGGCAACAGCAAAGAAGGCAGCACCTGCAAAAAAAGCAGCTCCTGCAAAAAAAGCGGCAGCACCAGCTAAGAAAGCGGCAGCACCAGCTAAAAAGGCGGCACCTAAAGCGGCACCTGCGAAAAAAGCAGCACCAGCTAAAAAGGCAGCACCAGCAAAGAAAGCAGCAGCTCCTGCTAAGAAGGCGGCTCCTGCAAAAAAAGCGGCTCCTGCTAAGAAAGCAGCGCCAGCTAAAAAAGCGGCACCTGCTAAAAAGGCAGCACCTGCGAAAGCAGCGCCAGCTAAAAAAGCAGCAGCACCTGCGAAAGCAGCACCTGCAAAAAAGAATGCTGGCCCTGTTAAAAAGGCAGCCGCTAAAAAATAATTTTGATTTTAGCGAATCTTTAAAAGAGACTGTCACAACCAGTCTCTTTTTTTTTGCCCTCATCTCCTGCTTTCTTCTTCCGAACAACCTTACTTTCATCTTGTTCACCTACAGGAATCATGCATCAACCTTTTCTTATTTAGTAATTAGTGCTCCATCAATTATTTTTGTTTATAGTTGAATGGTCGTTAAAGATTGCTATTCTCAGACAAAGTAGTTTTATGAAATTGCATGGCGAATACTAACATGTATTTTCTTCTTGAAATATTTACTACTAATATTCCTATTGCAGTAAATGAATAAGTAGACACTTTTTGTAATTATTGAATGTGTCTATTAGCTAATTAAAATGCATACCTTTGCACACTTATTTTAAAGTTTTACATGGATCGTAATCAGGTTATTGGTTTCTCGTTGCTTGCTTTGTTGCTTATAGGTTATATAAGTTACAACCAGTATGAGCAAAAAACGTATGAAGCAAAGAAAAGAACAGACTCAGTAGCACAGGCTCGTTTGCACCCTGTTCCTAAAGTTGACAGTATTATTACTCCGGCTGCAGTTGCAGGTGTAATGGACTCCGCAACAGAAGCACTCAAAAAACTACAGCCACCGGCATATAACGGTACTGCGCAAACTGTAGTGTTAGACAACAAGAAAATATCTGTAGAGTTCAGCACTAAAGGGGCATTCCCGGTTGCTGCTCAGCTCAAAGATTACAAGACTTACGGCAAGAAGCCTTTGTATCTGTTTAATGGTGCAGGTAATTCACTTAGTGCAATATTACCTTTCGATAACGGTAAGGCTACTGAAACATTATACTTCACTCCTACAGCAAAAACAGAAGCTGACGGAAGTAAGAGTATTGATTTCAGTGGTGATTTGGGTGG
>CANGMZ010000013.1 GCA_947454715.1 Chitinophagaceae bacterium | reverse complement strand
TCCTCATCTGCGGCTTCGTCATCTTTGAACAATCCAGTTAATGCCATTATTTTAGTTAATGGCGCTCTTACATGGTGCGACTGTATAAATGCTATTTCTTGAAGTAAAACATTTTGCCGCTCTATTTTCTCTAAGTGCAATAACTGAACAGTAACATCGCGAGAATGACAACATACACCTGTAACTATACCATCCTCATCTATTATAGGTGCAAAACTCGTATCAAAATATATAAACTTGCCATTTAACTCCATTCTATCCACCGTTACAAACCCTTCCCCTTTCAAGCCACGTTCATACTGCGATTTACGACGTTGATAAAACGCATCATCAAATGTCTTCCACAATACCAATGTCCCCTCTGCCGGCACTTCTCCGGTCATATCATACACAAACGAGCTATACACCTTATTGCAAATGATTATTTTCATATCTCTGTCTACCGACCATACCAAATCATTCACATTATCAATCAACTTCTGCAGGTTTATCTTTTGCCGCCCAATCTCATTTTGAAGCAACACTTGTTCACTACAGTCTTTAAAATAAACCGCAATACCATCTTTTGTTGGGTAAGCAGTTGTTTCAATCCATTTTCCCGACGTTGGCGATAAACCATGAACGAAGACTACCTCCTGATCATTCATACAGCGCATATACGCATCATAAAAATGTGACGCAGCCGTTTTGGGAAACACCTCCCAAACACTTCTCCCTACTACCTCTCCACGCCTAATCTTATATTGCTGCTCAGCAACTTTATTGACATAAGTGATTTTCCAATTTCTGTCTGCAGCCATAAAAGCATCACTTATATGCTCTAGAAGCCAAATGCTATGACTTTCTGCATCAAATGGGGTAAAGTCTTGTTTTGCCATGGTAATTTCCGCTAGCAAATCAACAACTGCTCCCCTATTTATATCAGCCTCATATATATAATGCTTTACCTTCAGATCTACGGCCAAATTTATAAATTGCTTGTCATCGGTCTTGAATAACAACACAAATGGCACTCCTTTAAAATGCCCAAGTGCCGATTTAAGCTGAAGATAGGAATCAAGATTAAACGAATCTACTTCATAAAACACAGTATCTATACCAGCTGTTGATGGGAAGCTGCTCCATTGCGACCAGCCGCTAACTTTTACTCCGCTTTCAGATGTCAGTATCTTATATACGTCTGTCTGATCAGGAGTTGCACCGATCAACAAAACTTCAAAAACAGGCGTACCATTCATATTAATCAAAGATAAACATCAAACTTAAAAACAAAATACAATAAAAAAATTATTTTAACAACCCAATAATATATTTATTAATTAATAAATACCTAAAAAGCTAAATGGCTGAAATATAAATAATCTATTTCCCCGACATGAGTGTTTTTATTAGCAACATAGCCCCCAATATCATAATAATAAAGGAAGAGGTTTTCTGTACATAAACCAACCTCCGGGGCGTAAGTAATACACGTATTTTCTCAGCAAGAAATACTTTAAGGAAATCTATTGCTAATATAAGTAGTAAACATGTACCGAACAATATAAACCTGTAGCCACCACTCTTATTTGCAGTTGCAGATACCGCAGCCAACCAACTAATAATCACTCCCGGATTAATTGTATTGATTAAAAAACCACTGGCCCATATCCTGAAATAATGCGCACCACTAATTGTTGCTTGCGTCGCCGATGGCCTTTGTGCATTACCTTTCTTTATCACACCAATTCCACCTACTATAATAAGTATTGCAGACCCAATATATGCAATATACGCCCCATAAGTACCTAATACTACCAACCACGATGCCGCAACATTGGCTACTGTTACATACATGATATCACTTAACGATACACCAAATACAAATGCCAGTCCAGCCTTATAGCTGTTACTCATACTGTATTTGATTACTGCAAATAATGTAGGACCTACAGATATAGCCATAAATAAGCCAACCAATACGCCCTTTATTATGGCATCTAAAGCATCTAATTGCATACAATTGGCAATATACGGGGAATAAAAATAATCAGGCAAGATCAAAAAAAATCAAATCTATAATTCATGGCATTTCTTGTTGTTAAGCTGTGAATGAATAACAATCAAATACAAAAATCATCCTATATAGACAGAACTTATTACCATGTTACATAATTTATGCTTTATCCTATCAATAATACCCCCTATCTTTGCACCCTCAAAAAAACAACAGAAAAATACAAGTCTTATGAATTTATCAGGCCAGACTAATTTCTATAAAGGAAAAGTACGTGATGTATATACCATTGCAGATAAGTATATGGTTATGGTCGTAAGTGATCGTATTTCAGCTTTCGACGTAGTTTTACCTCGTCCCATTCCATATAAAGGACAGGTCCTCAACCAGATAGCGGCTCAATTTTTAGACGCTACTAAGGATATTGTTCCTAACTGGAAAATATCTGTGCCATTACCAAACACTACTATCGGTTACAAATGTGAACCTTTCCCGGTAGAGATGGTAGTACGTGGCAACCTGACAGGTCACGCTTGGCGCACATACAAAAGTGGCAAACGTGAATTGTGTGGCGTTCCGATGCCGGACGGAATGAAAGAAAATGATTTCTTTGAAAAGCCGATTCTAACACCTACTACAAAAGCACACGTAGGTCACGATGAAGATATTTCAAGAGAAGAGATTATTAGCAGCGGTCTTATTTCAGAAAAAGAATATGAGCAATTAGAGAAATACACACTCGCTCTGTTTGAGCGTGGAAGAGAAATAGCTAAAGGTCGTGGTCTGATTCTTGTTGATACTAAATATGAGTTCGGCAAGATTGGAGACACCATCTATCTTATTGATGAAATACACACTCCTGATAGCTCTCGTTACTTCTATATGGATGGTTACGAAGATCGCCAGAAAAATGGTGAACAGCAAAAGCAATTATCTAAAGAGTTCGTAAGAGAATGGCTGATGGATAATGGCTTTCAGGGTAAAGAAGGTCAGCAGATACCTGAAATAACTGACGAAATAGCGGGTCAGATATCTGAAAGATATATTGAGCTATATGAAGTAGTTACAGGAAAGACATTCATCAAGCAAGATATGAATTTCAACGAAGTAGAAAAGAAGATTGAAGCTGCTCTCGCGGAAATCAACAAATAATACTTCATAACACATTAATAAAGTAAAAGGACCTGATCGCTCAGGTCCTTTTACTTTATTGAAAACTAATGATTATTTCTTCTTCTGTGCATAAGTGATTAGCGAGATACTCTCCCTTGTAAGGGGCTTTATCAAATAATACACAACATATTTATTCAGCTTTGCACGCTCCATGTCTCGCTTATCTACTGAAGAAGATAAGATGTATATCTTAACACGCGCTTTAATCTTTTCATCCAGCTTATCAAATAAATCTAACCATTCCCAACCATTCAAAGCGGGCATGTTGATATCCAGAAACAATGTAACATTATGTGTGTGATCAGTTCGTGCATATTCTGTAGAAACATACGCAAATCCTTCTGCCGGGTCCGTAAATGTAATGACATCAGCATCTTTATCTATCTTCTCAATACAGACTGTACAGATCTTGTTGTTTAGTGCATCATCATCAATAACTATAAAACGATTGGTCTGAGCCATACTATCTTTGATTTTAAACTAAAAGTAAGACTATTGTGCTTAAAGGCACCTCTACGAACATTAATTTATGCTGTAAATTCAATTTTAAATTCTGCCCCCTCTCCCACATTGCTACTTACACTAATTTTCCCCCCTAATGTCTCTACTTGAGTCTTTACCATAAACAAACCAATACCCTTACCTTCTGCTGCATTATGATTAAAACGCTTATATAGCCCGAAGAGCATACCTCCATTTTTCTCCATATCTATCCCCAAGCCGTTATCCCTGAAAATCAATTCAATACCATTAGCATTCTTTTTACTTGTGATTGATATCACCGGTATTAAATCAATTTTTTTATACTTAATACTATTTGATATTAAATTGTAAAAAATGCTATGCAGATAACTTTTCAATGTGATCATCTCATCTACTTCAGAAAAATCTGCTTGTAATTGAAACATCTCATTTTCTGATGTATTGCCAATAGAATATTTTATATCCCTAACTAAAGTTGAGAAAAGCACCTTCTCTTTATTCTCACTTAACCCATTTTTCAACTGCAATATTCTGTTTAAATCAGTAATAACATCATCTAGCTTTCTCGCAGAATCGTGCAATCCATTCATAAAAATCACTTGATCGGCATCATCAAGATCTCCATCCTTCAGCGCATCTGTTATGCCTAAAATATTAGCTACCGGAGCTCGCAAATTATGAGAAATGATATAAGCAAACTGCTCCAAATCTTTATTTCGCTGCACGAGCTCTGACGTCATTTTCTTTTCTTGCAACTCAGAGGTCTTACGTTCCGTAATATCTCTCAGTGACATAATAACGCCTAACATGCTCCTATCGTCACTCCATACAGGATGAAAATGTGCATAATACCATTTATCAACGCCCAAATCGTCTGGATAACTCACCTCATAGCTTAAATTGGCTCCATTAAGTGCATCTCTCAATGACTTCTTAACAACTGCTTGCGTTAAATCAGAGAAATAATTAACTGCATAAGCACCCTCTTCTAAGGTCTTGGTTAGATGCTCCTCTGAAAAACGATATGCCGGACGGTTAAATGAAAGTATACGTAACTCCATATCTAACAACACGTATGCAGTATCTGTATTTTCAAATATACTCCTCAGGTTCGCTTCAGATTTCTGTAACAACATTCTTGCATTTCTGCGCTCTGTTATATCTTGTGCAGTTCCCGTTACTTTTATTGCCCCCCCTGTTTGCTCATCAAAAATCATTTCTCCAAGCTCACTTACCAATCGTTCCGTTCCATCTTGCAAAACAATCCTGAACTCTGCACTATAAACGCCTCCATTATTGACCGCTTCCATCACTGCCTTCTCAAATATTGCATGATCTTCAGGATGAACTATAGAAAAAAACAATTCCTGAGTGATCGCTACCGCATTAGGCTCCAGACCAAATATCCGGTATGTCTCATCACTCCATTTAACTGAGTTATTATCTCGTAAATTCACCTCCCAGCTACCCACCTGTGCTATACGCTGAGAATTGATTAAACGCTCCTCACTTTCTTTCAACTGATTTATGCTCTCCAGCTTATCAGTAATATCATTTGCCAGCACCAACCGGCACTGCTTCCCTTCAAAAAGTATATCTGTAGAGGTAATTTCAGCCCAGGAAACACTTCCATCCTTTTTCAATACACGCCAGTTACCCTTGTAATCTGCACCTGAAATAAATTCGTCCTTACTTTCATTATACCTGATATGCTCATCCTGCGGCAAGAACTCATAAAGTTCCTTACTTAGAAAATCATCCATGTCATAACCATACTGCAATATTGCAGCCCTGTTCACACTCAGTATCCTTGTAGTAGCTATATCTATAACTACCAGCGCACACGGATTATTTTCAAATAAATTATAATACTTTTTCTCATTTTCCAGCGAACGGATTTCAGATTGCACCAGCGATGTCATATCTCTGAAAAAACCACTCATCTGAATAGCTCGCATATCATCGTTTCTGGTGACAAATACTTCAGAATGTATATAGCGCAAACTATTGGGACCATCAACTACTCTAAATGCATATTTCTTACGCTCACTATACTTGAGCGCATCATCCATTGCACTATTTACAAACTCCACATCATCAGCATGAACTTTAACCAAAAAGTGATCCCATGAGGGCATCACCTCACCCGGCTCATAACCAAGTATACGGTATTGCTCATCAGACCACCACACATTACCACTTACCAAATCGTGCTTCCAGCTACCAAACTGCGCTAATCGTTCCGCCTCTCGCATCAACGCCTCTCTAGGCAGAATATCATTTAAAAAACGCTCTCTTTTTTCACTCAGTCTATATTTCTCTATTGCACTCATTATGGCATCAGGCAACTTCTCAAGCCGCTCCTTGAGTACATAATTAAATGCACCCGCCTTCATCAGACTTATTGCATACTCTTCGTTAATTGGGTTGGTAATAACTATATAGGGTATGTTTCGCCCTTTTGCATTAATTGTTTTTATTACACCTGAAACTCCTTCAACTTCACTAAAATTACCTGACAAGACAACATCATGATTAATATGGTCCATTGCATGCGCAAACGCTCCGTGCTCTTGCACATGAAATACACTATAACCAATTGATGACTCCTCAAAAATAGTTTTGAGCTTGCTTGCCCTCTCAGAGTCTTCTTCAAGCAACAATAGATGTAACTTATTCATACCTATTTATACAACATTTAACTACACTTTAAGATATCTACTACTTACAAATGTAGTTATTGCCATCACAGAAAGAAATGATTTACACCTGTTTTACAATATAATATACTTTATAATAGATAATATTTTTAATATAAAAAGAAAAGAGATCGCCCCGATATGAATACACTATACAACAGATACTTTTAAACAACAATAATTCGAATCACACGGGCATGCTTCTACCAACGTTAATACTAACGCAAATAAAAATTCATAATAAACTTCGTATGTGAGGAATGAAGTGTAGACTGCAAATAAAATATGTAATTGATTAACCCTGTAAGAGTTTATACTCTTCAATTATCTCTCTTACAGACTTTCTTGCCATAGCTATCATTTCTGTGAGCATCTTCATTGTATCAGCCCCATGTTGCTTTTTATGCAGGTTAACTTCAATATTATCCAATAATTGAAACAAACTTTCTGCCCCTATAATGCCAACTGAGTTTTTCAAATTGTGTACCAAAGAATGTACGCTATCCATTTTTTTTGCAGCTATATCTTTATCTAAAGAATCAAGTAAAATAGGTGTCTTACTCAGATATATTTCTAGAATCTCTTTTATCGCACTAACATCACCACCTACAGCATTTTTCAAATAATCAATATTGGTGATTCTGTGTTCTATCACAACTTCTTGTTTCGGCAGCAGGTTCCATATTTTATGGTTAAGCTCCAGCGGATTAAATGGTTTTGATATATAATCATTCATCCCCACTTTCACACAATTATCACGCTCTCCCTGCATCACAGATGCAGTCATAGCCATAATTGGCGTCATACACTGCAGTTCTTGTCTTATTTTAGCTGCGGTCTGTACACCATTCATCTCCGGCATTTGTATGTCCATCAATATAACGTCATACTTATTGTTTGCAACCATCTCTACAGCTATTGCACCTCTGTCTGCAATACTCATTTTCCCACCCCATTTCTCAATCGTATACTTGGCAACACGCTGATTCATCACATTATCTTCTACCAATAATATATGATAACCCACCAATGAATGAATTGTAGTATTCGCTGCGTTCTCTTCCTCTTTTACTTCAACAGCTTTCTTTAGCTTGAAATTGAAAGTGAAGGTAAACGTTGTACCAAAGCCTACCTTACTACTTACGTGTATACTACCACCTTGCTGTTCAATTAATTGCTTGGCAATCGTCAATCCCAAGCCGGTTCCGCCATACTTTCTGGTAGTATCGCTTTGTGCTTGCGTAAAACTTTCAAATACAGTCTGAATCTTATTCTCAGGAATGCCAATACCCGTATCTGCAACAACAAACTCAAGCACCATACCCTCCGCATTACTTTCCTTAATGCGAACTATAATTGTAATACTGCCCTTCTCAGTAAACTTCAACGCATTATCTGCTAAATTCAATAATACTTGATTCAGTCTTACCGGGTCAGCAACCAATTCATCTGGTATTTGACTATCTATTTGCGATATCAATTGTATTTTCTTCTTGTCAGCTCCTGCTTTAAGTGCAAAAATTACACTGTTTACCAGATTTTTCAAGATGAAGTCAGTCTCTTCAAAAACCAGTTTACCGGATTGTATTTTCGTAACATCAAGTATATCATTGATGATACGTATCATATTTACAGATGATTCCTTAATTCCATCTACAAACTCCTGCTGCTCCTGAGTTAACTGAGTAGTATTCAGCAAATTCACCATACCTACCACACCATTCATTGGTGTGCGTATCTCATGGCTCATCTTACCAAGGAAAGTCTGTTGCATATCCTTGGCTTCCATTGCCAGCCTTGCAGCTTCCTGCATAGCCTCCTGTGTTTTCAATCGCTCGGTAATATCATACAGGGCAAAACGATAACCAACTATTGTATCATTTTTCTTGATCAGAGTTGCTACTTGCTCTATCCACAGCTTTTCACCCGTCTTAATTATTATTGGGAATAAAAATGTAGTTTCCTCAATCTTATCAAGTAACTGTTTATTGTAAAATGCAATTGCTTTCTTACGCCACTCCCCATCATAAATAGACACAAATAGTTTCCCTAACAAATCTCTGTTACTATAGCCTATAGTCCTTTTCAAACGCCGACTCACATAAGTAAAACGTCCCTGAGTATCTGCAGTAAACAGCATTTGTGCAGACTCCTCAATGAGTGAACGATACATTGCTTCACTTTCCTCAAGCGTTTCTTGAGCCTTCTTGATTTTTGTTATGTCAAACAGAACAGATTGAGTACCGGTAAGCACTCTTTCTTCATTATATATCGCCGTTGAATGAGCCAATACAATTACAGTATTACCCTCTTTACCTTTTAATGTGAGTTGTTGATCTTTCAGAAAACCATTCTTTTCAAATAACAGTTGACTATCTGAATACAACCTGACAGACTCATCATCGAGGATATTTCGCAATAACATTCTACCAACTACTTCTCCCTTTGTATAGCCCAGCCATTCCAGCTCAGTGTTATTCATATCGGTAAAGTAGCCTTTGCTATCAATTATATGATAACCAAATGGCTCTTGGTCGTATATACGAACCGCATTATTGGTTACAACAGGATTTGCTGCTGATACATTTTCTGTTTTTCGACTCGCAGAAATTTGCTCTGAGGACGCAGACAATGTACCATAAAGCGCAACTATGTGCTGCTGCTCATCTACTCGCTTATTGACTGTTGTTCTAACTCGTTTTTCATTACCACGACCGGTAACAACAGTAAACTCTAAAAGATCAACATCGGAGGTCCGGGTTGGCTTTACCAACAACTTCCCTTCGGTTGTTATAGCGCGTATTTCCTTAGTTTTCTTAGTTATTATTTTATGCTCTGCACTAACTGCAACTAAACCCGATAAGCGTCTGAAACAGTTGCTTACAATATCTCTGTCCGCAGGTATTACATAACTGAGGATTGACTTATTGGTAATTGATTTATCCTCATCAATTTCCAGTAAGGTACAAACACCCCTGCTCCACTCTGTTTCATTAGTGTATAAATTAAGCTCCCAATTTGCTGACTGTGACAATTGTGTATCTGATAATTGTATTGTGTTATCACCAACTACAATAGCACTCGTTTGTTCAGCAGCACGCTTACGCTCATCTTCTTTTTGGGTTCTTCTCAACTCAAGTAAGGTCATCACAGAGTTGGCTAATGTGCGCAATGCCAAACGTTGAGCATCATTTAGCTGATGCGTATCAGGCGACATCACAGATAGCGTGCCTAATCTGTAACCTTCTTTGTTAATCAATGGCACACCCGCATAATAACTGATGCGCTCAGGACCCGACACCAATGGATTTTTTGCGAAACGGGAATCAGCAAGAGGATTGGTTATTTCAAATATTTCGTCATCAAGTATGGTGTAACGGCAAAAAGAAAGATCTCTGGGAATATCCTCCATAGCAAGACCCACCCGCGATTTATACCACTGGATAGTGTCATACACAAAGCTAATCAATGCAATAGGCGTATTACACACCTGAGCCGTTAACTGTGTTATATTATCAAAATCCTGTTCAGGCAATGTGTTAAGTATATCGTAGCTTTTTAATGCTGCGATACGCCTTTCTTCGTGCCTTGACAAGGGTAACTCATCCATACTTGCAACCTATTGGTAATTAACAGCAATATTAAGAAACGCTACTGAGAATTGATTGATAACAGCTGTTAATATGAGCGTTACATGCAGAATAAAAAAATACTATAGAGCGAATTTATTATTTTCAGAAACCTATAAAAATCAGGTAGTTACAGTACTTTTTTCAACTGCCGTATAAAGGTTGTGATAGGCGCCCTCTTGTGCTATCAATGAATCATGACTACCTCGCTCTATAATAACGCCGTGATCCATAACTATGATTTCATTGGCCTTGCGAATTGTAGATAATCTATGTGCAATAACTATTGAGGTTCTGCCTTTTATTAAGGTGTCAATAGCATGTTGAATCAACTGCTCGCTCTCACTATCTACCGAAGATGTAGCTTCATCAAGAATAAGAATAGAAGGATTATACAATAATGCTCTGGCAAATGACAATAATTGACGCTGTCCTTGAGACAATGCATTACCTCGTTCCATAATATCGAACTGATAACCACCGGGCAAACGCATGATAAACTCATGTATACCCAACATCTTAGCCACTTCTTCCACTTTCGCAACCGGTATATCTGTATTCCGAAGCGTGATATTATCATAGACAGTGCCTGAAAACAAGAACACATCTTGCAATACTATACCGATATGCGACCTTAACCTGAATACATCATACTCGTGTAAATCAATACCATCAATGAGTATCTGTCCGCTCCCAATTTCATATTGTCGGTTGAGTATGCTGATAATAGACGATTTACCGGCACCGGTATGACCTACAACTGCCATTGTTTTACCGGCTTCCAACTTTAGAGAGATGCCTTTAAGCACAGGCACTTCTGGCTTATAACTAAAATACACATCTTTGAACTCTACGGTTCCATTTATATGCTCAGGTTGCAATGCTCCGTTTTGTTGCAGGGTTTCCTGACTGTCTAAAACTGTGAAAACACGTTCACCGGCAATCACCCCCATCTGCAACACATTGAACTTATCTGCCAGCATTCTCAACGGACGAAATAACAAGTTGATATACATAACAAATGCTACGATAATACCCGGCGAAGCATTATGATTGAACCACCTTACAGAGCCATACCACACAAGTATACCCAGCGACAATGCTAATATAATTTCCACTACAGGAAAGAATACTGAGTAAGCAAAAATGCCTTTGATGTTGGCATTACGGTGTTCTTTGTTGATATCTGTAAACTTATCCAGCTCTCGCTGCTCAGCAGCAAATACTTGGACTATATACATCCCCGTCAGGTGCTCCTGTACAAATGCATTGAGCGCAGCTACTGCATTACGTACCCGCTGAAATGATTTATTCACGCTTTCCTTAAAAATGTATGTAGCCACAATAAGAATAGGGAACACGGAAAGACAAGCTAATGTAAGTCGCCAGTCAATGAACAACATTACCGTAATGATTGAAATGATGGTCATTACATCTGCAACTATGGAGATAATACCCTCTGAGAATACATCATTTACAGACTCCAGATCATTCACAGTTCTGGTTGTGAGTGTACCTATAGCAGTTTTATCATAGTAGGCAATATCCTGATAGAGTATCTTCCTGAATACTGCCTTACGAATATCATTGACCACTGTTTGCCCTAACCAGTTGATTCGATACATAAACCAAAATCTGATGAAGCTCTCTACCAACAATAATCCCAACTGAATGACACTTATCCATATCAACTTATTGAGCATTCGCCCATGAATATATTTATCAACCGACATCTGAATCAGATACGGTCGCAATGGCGATAGCATAGCTAATGTTATAGACAAGAATAAAGAAAAAAACAGGGTTTTCTTATACGGTGTCGTATACGAAAACAACCTCCGCAGCAAGTGCAGGTCTATCAATTTTTTCTTTGGTTCTTTGGGCTTACTCATCTTTTATTACTCCTCATTAGCCTGCATCAAATACGCCTTAATAAAGTCATCTATCTCTCCATCCATCACCGGCCCCACATTACCTACTTCGTAGTCGGTACGATGGTCTTTAATCATTTTATACGGATGGAAGACATAAGAGCGTATCTGTGATCCCCATTCTATTTTCTTCTTGTTAGCATTGTTCGCATTCAGTACTTCCTGGCGCTTGCGCAGTTCCTCTTCATACAAGCGGCTTTTCAGCATGGTCATTGCCTTTTCGCGGTTTTCCCCCTGTGTACGTGCTATCTGGCACTCCACAATGATACCACTGGGTATGTGCTTCAAACGCACTGCCGTTTCCACCTTATTCACGTTCTGACCTCCGGAACCACCTGAACGGAAGAACGCCCATTCAACATCAGCAGGACTAACCTGTATATCAATCGTATCATCTATCACAGGGTATACATATACCGATGCAAACGATGTATGTCTGCGTGCATTACTATCAAATGGAGAAATGCGCACCAATCTGTGTACACCACTTTCTGCTTTTAACAGGCCATAAGCAAACTCACCATCAAACTCCAATGTTGCCTGCTTTATGCCTGCACCATCGCCATACTGCACATCTACTTCCATTACCTTCCACCCTTGCTTTTCACCATACATACGGTACATACGCATGAGCATCTCCGCCCAGTCCTGGCTCTCAGTACCACCCGCACCACTGTTGATGACAACCATACAGGTCATCTCATCTTCAGGTTTATCAAGCGTACTCTTGAACTCCAGTTCATCTATTGCTTTGAGAGCATTGGTATATGTTTCTTTTACTTCCTCTTCTGTCGCCTCCCCTTCTTTCCAGAAATCAAACAGCACAGCAGAATCCTCTATAAGTGCATTGACCTTATCATACAGATCGGTCCAGTATTTATTGATTTTTATTTCTTTGAGTATACCTGTAGCCCTGGTATTATCATCCCAAAAACCGGGAGATAAAGTCAGCTGCCTATCATTTTCAAGTTTGGCCAGCCTGTCTTCTATACGCAGAAAACGATGCAAGTGAGCTATACGCTCCCGCATGTCTTTTAATTGTTCCTGTGTCATTGCAGATGCAAATGTAAGTTAATGTAAGATAAGGGGCATGCCCGTAACAGAAAACGGGCGGCAAGGCCACCCGTTTCAAATATCATTCAATATTATTTAAGCTTCTGCTTTATTCATTTTATTGATAAACAAACGCTGTGCGATAAAGAAACCACCAAAAAGCAAGATACCACCGATCATATCACCAGTGAGCGTATTCTTGAAAAATGGAATAGCATCAATATACGTTTTAGTTAATCCTGCAAAGCTATAACCATTATAACCGGACATGAAATAACCAAAATTAGACACAATAAAGAACATACCTGAAGCACCAAAGAGATATGCCAAAATAGTAGTAGGTTTTGGCTGCTTCATGAGCAAACCTAAACCTGCAGCACCTGCAAGTGCCGCATAGTTAAATAATTGTCCCTGATAGAAACCCGGGGTATTAGTAAACAACTGAAAATAAACATCTGCTATAAACTGACCGGCTAAAGGCACCAAAAACGTAAGTAAACGTCTGTCTTTTATAATAGCACCACTAAACAAGCCTATAGCAGCCATTGGCACAAAATTATAAAGGTGCATACCTGAGTTTGCTATACGGAGCACAGTAGCTGTTACTATCAGTGTTACTGCTATTAAACTATTTATGTCGTTACGTTTCATTGGTCTGTTTTATTGGTGCAAAAATACACAACTAGCGTTAAAATTAAGCAAATTGATGAGAATGTAATCAAATTGATTTAATCAACCCATCACATTATTTCTGTTTTATTTTGTAGTCAATCTATAGATCATACCATTATCTCCCGCTACCATCAAATCATTATTAGGACAAATTACAATACTTCTCATGGCAATTGTTGTGAACTGATCATATTCCATCCAGTGATGCCCACCGTCGTCAGTATAAACTACTTTCCCATCATCGCACGATATCCAACCATTTTTTGAGTCTTTAAACACTATACTGAGCATTCTGTACCGTGGCAAAGTGATATCGTTACCGTTTCTCAGCTTTTGCCAGTGCACGCCTGCATCTGTAGAGTGATATACTGTTCCCGCATACCCGCACATCCAGAGTTCATCTCCATGAATATCCATGGAGACAAATTTATCATCTGCAGGGTCCAGGTATATCCAGTTAAGGCCGCCATCTGTTGTTTTCATTACCGCACCATAACCTATGACATAACCTGTTGTAGGGCTCACCATAAAAATATCTGCCAATCCGAAATTCAGATTTAACTTGTCGATAATGTGATATTGTGCATCTACTCTTGTTATAGAACCTGCATCATTGAGGTGAGTTGACACAAAAAAACCTGTATCCGGCGTTGGGTAGGAAACCCCTACATAATAATCCCAATCGAGTATTCTGTTGAATTGAAAAGTACGCCCGGTATCTATAGAATGAAGTACGCAACCATCTGTGCCGGAAAGAAATATTTTCCCCTGAGGCGATACCCCCATTCCATACATACCCTTACCTGCCTCAGGATATGAATATGGCGCAAATGTAAACCCACCATCTACCGACCGCAAAACCACCGCATTATCAAAGTGCTCCCCCCCCGCTATTATACAAACAGAATCATTAAGAAACCTGATATGATTGAGTTTACTGGTTGTGTTACCGGCTATTTGTTGCGTTTTCTGCCAATGCAACATATCTTTCTTGCAAGCGCAAAAAGATAGAACCAAGAATGCAACTGCGGCGTTTAGATACCTGAACATAAAGCGTAAATATCGCTATTTATATTATACCCACAAAAAAGCAGCCATAAATGGCTGCTCTGTATAAATCAATTATTTTCTTATCTATTTACCGTTGATTGTTCACTTTTTATAAACCTTCACAGAGAACGTGTAATTCTCCATAGTAGCTATCTGCTCTTCACGGCTCAAACGACTGAGCTTATTGCTTTTAGGTAGACGCATTTTTGTGCCGGCAGGCATTTTCTCTACCAAATCAAGTAATGCATCAGAACTAACTGCATAAGTATTTGCTTCTTTAGGGCTGCTGATAGCAGTAAGAATACCTAATATATTACCTCTTGCATCAATAACAGGCGAACCACTCTGACCGTGACCGGCAGGGAGCTCCATTGTGTACTGGCGGCTATCTCCTTCATACCCGTTTCTCGCACTTATATAACCTTCACTATATACGATATCTTCTTTAGGGTAGCCTACAGTATATATTTGAGAACCTAATGCAGCTTTTTTAGAAACAAATGTATAAGGCACTTCACATTTTGTAAACTGGAAGTTCTTTTTCATTACTTTCAGGATAGCCAAATCAGATTCTGCACTGAAATTAACAACGAATGCCTTGTAGTAAACTCCGTCATTGCTTTGTATATAAACAGAATCACCTTCTCCATTACCATCATTGATAACGTGATAAGAGGTAACGAAATAACCGTCATTAGTTAAAGCGAAACCGGTACCTGTTCTACGCACATCAGATGTAGGCACTACAGGTGATTTTTTGTTAATCAGGGAATCCTGAACGATTTTCTTTAAATTTTTCTGGTCGTTAGCTATTGCGGTAACCTTGTTACTAATGACGCTGTACTCTGCAGTATTTCTTTTAGATGTGCTGTTCATTATTGAATAGCTGATAAAAGAAGTAACCAAGGCTACAGTAGCTGCCACTGCTGCAATACGCCAGAAATGTGCAGGTAATGAAATTATGCGCTTAGCTTTAGCCGGCGCAGCAGACTGTTCTTTATGTATATCACCCAGCATAGCACGGAAGCGTTTTTGGCTGCCGCTGCTTTTGAGAGAACTTAAAAGATTGATATTGTCATTAAATTCACTGGCAAATACTTCGTCTGTTTCCCTTCTGCTCTTTAGCGCAGCTGCCTCTGCCAGAGATAAACTTCCATCGAGGTATGCTTCAGCTATTTCCCAAACATTATTAGTATTCATAACTCTATTATTTGGCCTGAACACTATAAAACAACTTGCGAAGGCGTGTCAGGCATTTATATTTTTGTGTCTTGGCATTTTCCGGATTTGTATATCCGAAATCTGCTGCTATTTCCTGCATGCTTTTGTCTTTATGATAAAAAGCCTGCAATAAAGACCTGCAAGGTTCCCCTATTTGGTCAAGCGCATTATTGAGCTGATCAAAATGTGCCTCACGCTCATGGTGCACATTCACATCTTCATCATACGCTATTCCCAAACCATCCTCATCAGATTCCGTATTGTCATACAAACGAGTAGGCTCCTTTTGCTGCTGCTGCAACTTTTTGTACCATAAATGCTTACTTATTGAGAATAAATAAGTACCGATGGCGCAGGTAAGCGTAAAATCAGCATTCTGCACTTTGCCGAACAAAACAACTATTGCTTCCTGAAAAAGATCAGCCGCATCATCGGGAGAACCACCGTTTTTTATCAGCCATCCACTTATTACAGGAAATTGCTGTTTGTATATCTGCTCGGTAGCCGCCCGCTCGCCCTTGGCCAGTGCTTTCAGTAACTGTTGCTCGTTATTTGTGGCGCTATACACTGATTAATACTTATTTAAGGAAAAAGTAACCCATCGACACCAAAAAATAATGTAAACGGGGAGTTAATGGAATAATTTGATAAAGATAAATGATTGCTGAAACATTATTCAACAGTCAAAATTCAAAATTGTGTTACTTTTTAAAGAAAGGAAAAACAAATATGCTTTATGAATCAGACCATCTGCCGAGCCTTCAATTCTAGATATTTATTAATAACATCAACATTCAAATTTTGAGGAGTGGTCAGTATCGACATAACACCATGTCGCCGGAGTTCCTTTACAATCTGACGTTTCTCGAAAGCAAATTGATCAGCAATAGTTTTAATGTATATACCTTCTATGTTATCCGGTGTAGATTCGTGAATTTCTTCTAACAACGTATTTTGAAAAAACACCACACAAACTAAATGACTTTGTGCAATTTTTTTAAGAAAGGGTAATTGACGCTCCAGTGAAGAGTAGGTCTCAAAATTGGTAAAAAATACAATAAGACTACGCTGTGTAATCCGTTTATGCAAGGTTACCCAAACCGATTCATAATCACTCTCTTTAAAATCAGTCTGCTGTTTATAAAGTGTTTCTAATATAGTATAGAGCTGATTGTTTTTCCGCTCGGCAGGCACAATATCATTCACCTTGTTTGAAAATGTAATCACACCGGCTTTATCCTGTTTCAGCAATGCCACATTAAGCAGTGCCAAACAAGCATTTATAGAATAGTCGAGCAAGGTCATTCCTTCAAAAGGCATTTTCATGTTCCTCCCTTTGTCTATAAGGCAATAGATCTGCTGCTGACGAGCATCTGTAAACGTATTAACCATTAAATTGTTGCTACGGGCAGTCGCCTTCCAGTTAATCGTTCGCACATCATCACCCGGAACATAATCTTTTATCTTTTCGAATTCGAGACTATGCCCCAGTCGACGCACTTTTTTTAATCCCTGAACAGTATTGCTGGATGTCGCCATCAATTGCAGTTCATATTTTTTTAATTGCTGAAAAGCCGGATATACCTTCACTACCACAGGCTCAACAACTTCGATACGTCGTTGCAGGAAACCAATAGGGCTTGATGCATAGCACAACAGACTACCGAAAGCATATTCGCCACGTGAGAGCGGCTTTAAATTATAATCTGCAACACTACGCGATTGCAAAGCAATGGAAATGTCTATATGAAAATCACGAACCTGAAACTGATCCGGCAGTTCATCAATAATATACCCTGTTACCCGGAAGGGATAAGAATTGACCAACGATATGGCTACTTTATTATCTTCTCCAATACTGAACCGAGACGCCATGATGCGGTGACCGGTAACACCTCCCTTCACCAGGAAGAGCAAAATGTAATCAACAAGAGTAAAGAACAACACCAGCATAGTCACTGTAAATACCAAACGAAACAGCAGAGAAACGAAAAACGATACAAAAAACAACACGACACAAACTGACAGCAACAAGTACCACCTGTTGCTCACCTGCAAATCGCCAATATATTTTTTAAGTGAACTCATATCCCGTTTTTCTGTCGTATCTATTCGTTTTCCTCTTTCGTTATGAATTGCCTCATACAAAGCAAACACATAATACTACTTAACGAGGTATCTCTAACCTTGCAATTATCTCTTTAAGCACATCATCGGTTGTTGCCCCTTCCATTTCACGCTCCGGGGTGAGGCTGATACGGTGCCTGAGCACCGGATTAACTGCCTGCAAAATATCTTCCGGAATCACAAAGTTTCTTCCCTTGAGCACACTGAATGCTTTAGCGATCTGCATCATAGCAATAGACGCACGTGGAGATGCACCCAAGTATATGCTGCGATCATGTCGCGTTTCATATACAATCTTAGCAATAAATGCGATGAGCCTCGGTTCAATATGTGTTTCCCTAATCACCTGCCTTGCATTCGCTAATGCCTCAGGCGTGATGACCGCCTGAATATTATTCAGGATATCGGTCATTATACTTTCGTCATGACGTTCCAGAATAGTTATCTCTTCTTCAAGCGAGGGGTAACCCACAACAATCTTCATCATAAACCTATCGAGCTGCGCCTCAGGCAAGCGATACGTGCCTTCGTGTTCAATAGGATTTTGGGTAGCAATGACCATAAAAGGCGATTGCATTTTGTGTGTCAACCCATCGATGGTTACCTGGCGCTCTTCCATTACCTCGAAGAGAGCTGCCTGTGTTTTAGCAGGAGCGCGGTTAATCTCATCTATGAGTACGATGTTACTGAAGATAGGACCTGCTCTAAACTGAAAAGACCCCGCTTGCTGATTCAGTACACTTGTACCCAACACATCGCTAGGCATAAGATCGGGGGTGAATTGTATACGAGCAAAACGCGTATTGATGAGCTTTGCCAGCATCTTAGCCGTTAGTGTTTTTGCCACACCGGGAACACCCTCTATTAATATATGACCATCAGCCAGGAGACCGGCGAGTAATTGCTCCACCATAAGGCTCTGGCCTACTATCACCTGGTGTATGCGCTCCTGTACCAGCTCTATAAGTTCTGACAAAGGTCCCGGGTCTTGTTGCGGAATAGCATTCGATTCTAAGGCTTCCATTATCTACTATGATTTTTATAAAATTGCTGAATTGTTCTGTATAACTGATAAAGATATGGGTCGTCGATTGGAACACTACCCAATCTTACTTCGTGTATCATGTTTACTATCTCTGCAGTTACTGCCGGCGATTGTCCGGTTTTTGCAGAGAGCTCCCTGATAAAATCTTCGTTTAAAGTGCTCGTATTCAAGTAGCATGTCATACGCACCCATTCCAGAAACTGTTGCACCATTTTATCAGCAAGGTTTGCATTGTTACCCGTATTGTAATATAAGCGACCAACCGTTTCCACAAACGAAACCGAATCATTTTTTAATGGTGCTATTACCTGTACAATACGCTGTCTGCGTTTCATCTGAAATAGCACATAAACACCCGCAACAAAGAATGCTAATAATATTCCCCAACGTGTTGATTCATAACGCCACAAAACATTGGACGATGTTTCTTCAGATGAGTGATTAAAGTAATCATCCCAATAAATATGGCTGATATCTGCAGGTAATGTGCTCCAAATAGCTGCGAGATAATTGATATTACCATCTTGCAGTAAAAAATAGTTACTGGTCACCAACGGAGCAGCATGCAATGTTAAGTGTCCCCTACCAATGGCTATCCGTAAAAAATTGGGCTTACCTGATGCATAACCTAATGTATCTGCAATAGTATACTGATCTGTATCTGCCTGATAGTATTCATCTGAATCTATTACCGCCGTTGAATCTTCAGCCAACGTAACGGAATCCTTGACCGTTGTAGTATCAACAGGAACATTATGAAGATAATAATCTGCACTGCTTTCAAAAAAACTATTGATAGACCTACCGGAATAACCATATTTTTTTACGGTATCTCCAGCCAATGTTAATACATGCTGACTCTCTGCAAACACTTTCTGTGACAATACAACCTGCTCTTCACGCCCTTGTGTCTTATATACCCCCAATTTAGACTCAATATCTTTATCTAAACTGGAGCTAAAAATAACCAACTCATTACCTTCTTTAACAAAGGACATCATCTGTGCCCACTCTTTGTCAGACACATTGAACCTAAGGCCGGTAAGCACTATAAGGTTACGGGTACCTGAGGTAGACATCATGCTTCTGTCAATACTTGTAAACCTAAATGAATTAGATAAACCAGACACCTTTGCTTCAGGGAAAAATGACTGCAATGATTGATATGCCAGATACCCACCATAAGGCTTTTTACTATCCTTATCTAGCGTCACAAACCACTTAGTAAAGTCAAAATTGTTACAACTTTGAATCAAAAGCACTGACAGGCAGAGCACCACGATATATATTATTCGTTTGCTCATTTGCCTAATTGCTTTTTTACGTTATTGAACAAATCTATATATGCGTTATAATCTGCAGCAGTTATATGATAGTTACCATAGATTACATATTCATACTGTCTGGAAATCTGCTTAAAAGGTTGTTTGAAAACTGTTTTTTCCAACTCCTTATAATATTCGAAATTCGTTTTGTCATCGCGATAACGAATCAACTGACCGTCTTGCAACATCTGCAATAACCACATATAACTGAATCTCACTGCTTGTTGCAGGTCGTTATTATTTACTGCTTTTTGCAACAGCTTATCCCAATCGGCATTACCTATTTCTTCTAAATCAGTATCTGAGTCAGCTAATTGTTTTTTGCCTCTACGCTGAAATAGAGACATCTCATTGCTGAGCACCAATTTATAGACAATGTAAATAATTACGATTGCAAATATTACCCACAGAATAGTTTGCCCTGAAGCCTTGCCTAAAAATTTAAAAAATTTCATTAAGGCAATCATCCACTTACTTGGCTTAGTATCCGGAGGTGTCACTTGTTTTTCCAATTCATTCTTGTAACCAAAATCCTTATCTGAGGTCAGCTGCTGCCACTGCTGCGGAGTAATGCTGCGCGAAGGCGCCGCACTTACCGGCAGTAAGAACAACAAACATAACAACGATAAGTAGATGATCTTACTGCGGAAGCGCATGCTTAGCTTTCTTACTGACTTTTATAGGATAAAATACATAATACCAGAGAATGAACCCTGCAGATAATAATAAAATGGTCATACTCAACCAAACCGGCATACCTGTGTGGCGCGTAACAAAACCCTCAAAAAAGGCAGCAACAATAAATACAGGCACTAGTGAGAGCACTATTTTAACACTATCCTTTGCTGCTGTTTTCAAAGACTGCATACGGGTATACGTTTTGGGAAACAACATGGCATTCCCCAACATGAGCCCCGAAGCACCTGCAATGACAATAGATGACAATTCAAGCGTGCCGTGCACAAAAATAACCATAATGGACTTAAAGCCAAGATTGTGATGAAAGAACATATACTCAAACACACCAACCATTAATCCATTCTTAAAGAGGAAATAAACTGTGCCTAAACCGCCGGTAATCCCCATGAAATAAGTAAGAAAGGCAACTCTGATATTGTTCATGGCTATTTCAAGAAACATAACTAATTCATTGCCCCCATTATAAACATTGAACGGGTGGCCATTAGCAATATTTCGCTCTGTCATATCAACATATTGATCTCCAAGTACAGCTCTGACAAAAGTCTGATCGAGATAAGCAGAGAACACCCCTATGGCTACAAATGCAACAAAGGACAAAAATGCAAATAGTAATATCCGGTGATTTCTCCTGACCACTAAGGGCAATTCTGTTTTCCAAAAAGTGATAAATCTGTTGCTTTTTTCTTTTTTGTTCTTGTAAATAGACAGGTATATGTTAGCAGCCATGCTATTGACATACCTGATCGTATTGCTGTTGGGATAAAACGTTTTAGCATAGGAAAGGTCATCTACCAAGTAGGTAAAATGTTTTGCTATTTCATCGGGATTATCAGTAGGATGTTGGTAAGACTCCCAACGCTCCAGATTCCGTTTTATAAATTGTCCTTCACGCATACGGTTTATAAAGAAAAATTAAAGCTACAATTATTTAGCTTTTGTAGAATACATTTATAGGAAATAGTATTATTGATTACGAAATACCCTATCCGGAATAAAAATATAATTCCCATACGTAGGAAAACTAATGAATTGATGTTCAATTAGTTTGATTGATAAATTAAGACTATAAATCTACCAAAAACTTCCACTTTCTACCGATAGCAGGTAATTCCAGATGGGATAGATGTGAAATATTCATTTTATTCATAGTTATTCGATTTAAGGTGTTTTTACGAACACAAATGTCTTAATGTGCTATTTGATTTCCAAATAAAGATATCCACTGAAAAAATGACATGATACGATGAATTGCAATAGCTAAATGAATCGAATAAAAGACGATGTAATATTGTCAGCAAAATCTGTAATTTAGTTGTCTGAAAAAGGGGATACCCTTCTATTAATATGGCCATTATCACAATCACTACACCTTTTAATATAGACCTTGAATTTAAGGTAGCAGACTTTGGGAAAAGAGTGCTGGCATGGCTGATTGATGTAGTTGTCATCTGCACATACTATTACATTGTACAGAATTTCATTCTTAAACCAATTGGTGTAAATGCTCGGGAGAGCACAGTAGCGTATCTACTTATTCTGATTTTGCCGGTAATGGCATACCAATTATGTTTTGAGATATTCTTTAATGGTCAGACTCCCGGAAAGAAAGCAGTAGGGATAAAAATAATTGATATAGAAGGGAAAGAACCATCGTGGGGGCAATATATCATCAGGTGGATTTTGGGACTAGGTAATTATGTGATTTATAGTATGCCGTTGCTTATTATTATCAATCCCCTATTTATAATTTTACTCATGTTTTTTTACATACCGGATGTAATCGTGATAGCTGTTTCCCGCAAGTTGCAACGCATTGGAGACCTTGCAGCCGGCACAGTGCTTATAGATGCTAATTATAAACCAGATATTAATCAAACGATATACAAAGAAATCGAAGTCTCAAATTATACCCCACTTTTTCCTCAGGTAATGCGCCTTACAGACAGAGACATTAATGGCATTCGTAATCTTCTGAATGTAAAATCAAAAGGACGTGATAATATTGAATACATGCAAAAAGTGGAGTATAAGATAAAAGAGGTGCTAAAAATAGAAAGTCATATTGAGGGCTATGACTTTCTGCAACAGTTGCTGTATGATTACAACTTCCTTTCAGGAAATAAATAGCATATATAAGTTTTCTTAAAAAACGCTCAGAAAACTATAAGCATGTAATGAGCTGTTCCGTAACAACTACATTTACCCTACCTTTGCCCACCGTAATCTGATAATGTGAGCGTTTTTAAAAATACATTAGATAAAATCAACCCGAATGCCGAAATGGGCTTTTTAGACCATATCGAGGCTTTGCGTTGGCATATAGTACGTTCAGTTGTAGTTATAGTTATAGCTGCAATAGCTGTATTTATTAAAATAGAATGGATCTTTGACCGCATCATTCTGGGACCGGCACACAATGATTTCGTGTCTTATAAATGGTTTTGTGCATTAGGTAAGTTCTTCCATTACGATTCTTTTTGTCTCAGTGACATAAAAATGGAGTTTCAGAACACGGCAGTTACCGGTCAGTTCATGATGGGGATGTCATCGTCTATGATGATTGGCTTTATTATTGCCTTCCCTTATGTGCTTTGGGAACTCTGGCGGTTTATTAAGCCTGCACTCAAAGCCAATGAAGTAAAAGCAGCACGTGGTATTGTGTTCTGGTGTTCTCTACTGTTCTTTTCAGGGGTAATGTTTGCCTACTTTATTATTGCCCCATATACCATCAACTTCTTTGGCAACTATCAGTTAAGCCCTAAGTTCAAAAATGTTATCACAATAGATAATTACTACGACACAATGAGTAACCTTACACTGGCTCTTGGTCTTGTGTTCGAATTACCAATGATCGTTTATTTCCTGTCACGAATCGGTATTCTTACACCTAACTTCATGAGGGAAAAACGTAAATATGCGGTATTGATCTTATTCTTGTTGTCTGAGATCATTACTCCTCCCGATTTGTTTAGTTGTCTTTTGGTATTTTTCCCATTATATACACTTTTTGAAATATCTGTATTTATCAGTGGTCGTGCTATGACATCGAGACTGAAAAAGCAGGCAGCAGAAAACAATAACTAATATGCAAACTACATTTGACCGTAATTTACCATTGGCAATAGGTTGTGACCATGCAGGTTTTGAGTACAAGGAAGCCATCAAAAACATGCTTATCAGTGAAGGCTGGCAGGTAGTAGACAAGGGCACTTACAGCGCCGAAAGCACTGACTACCCTGACTATGCACACCCGGTAGCTAATATGATAGAAGCCGGTGAAGCGACAGGCGGTATCTTAATATGTGGTAGTGGCAATGGCATCTGCATGACCGCAAACAAACATCAGGGAATACGTGCCGCACTTTGTTGGTTAGAAGAGTTAGCGTCTCTGGCACGCCAGCACAACAATGCCAATGTACTTTGTATGCCGGCACGCTATGTGAGTCTGGAATTGGCTGAAAAAATGACACATACCTTCCTCAGCACTGCTTTTGAAGGTGGCAGGCATGAAAAAAGAGTAGCTAAAATATAAATCAAGAATTCAACAGCATAAAAACAAGATAGGCGTTCCGGTTGGAGTGCCTTTCTTGTTTTATACATAACATTACATTACCCAACAAAAAAAGTCGCGACACAGATATGGTCGCGACTTACAAAATGACAAAATATAGTATTACATAGGTATGTCTATACGAATCTGCTTGGAGAAGATTTTACCTTTTTCGTCTTTCCCATCTATCTTAAACATCACAGATCGAAGAGTTACTACAAGTGGCTTTTGATTTACATTACGCACATTCTTACCTATCAAATCCAGCCAATCTTCAGTTTTGCTGCGGCTATAACGACGTTCTCTTGCTGCTTTTGATACTGCATTCCTTATTTCGCTGTTGCTGGCATCTTCGAATGACAATTCACCATCATTCAGGCCTTTTAATGGATAAGCGCCACTTCCGCCGTTTATTTGTTTCCAACCTGTTGTATTGCTGAGTTCATTTAGCGGCAGGTTGCCATTCTTACTTTTTAGTATCACAACTGTCTGATAACGCTGTGACACTTTGGTAACATTGCCTTTTATTCTCAGTGTATTACCCGGGATGTTGCCACTTGTCAATGTATAAACAGCACCGGTTGCCTTTTGCAAATCTGCCTTACCTGCTTGTTTTGCTTCTACACCAGGTAACATTACGGTTACTTCCTTAAACTCTGCTTTCAGACCACTACCAGAAGGCAATGCAGGTGCAGTGTTTTCTACAGGCTTAACTGCAGTTACTTTTTTAGCGGTATCTACCTCTGCCGGCTTAGCAGAATCAGCAGGAATATTTGACGGAATTACCGGTTGCAAGTCTGTAACTAAGTCCTGTAGCCTTAGCGGATCCTCTTCTGTAACTATAGTAGATGAATCGCCTAACTTAATAGGACCATGATTTTTTACAGCAGTATCCTTACAGGAGATAATACCTATACAAGCAATGAGTAAGAGAAAAGATTTATTGCAGATATTCATTTATCCCAATTTTACTTGCGAAAGTAAAAGATATAGACGAATAATACGGTATTTACTGCTATAAGGGCATGAAAATATTCACTCATAAACACAGGAAAGACAAACAAACACTGTTACGCTACTAAAATTGTGAATTGCCAACAAAAAACGCTAAAGTTTAGTTAACATAAATAAATGCAATTTTATATATCATTGTAATAGTGACAGATAGATATTAAAGTATGATAGCCGAATAGTACATCAATAAAATCAATAGTGGTAGGTACATCTATTTGTTTTCGAAAAGCTACCTTTGTGTTTGTTTTATATTTTTTCTGAATATAAATACATCAAAAGCAACAAGCAATAATAGCTTATGTTATACCGAGTAGTTTTTCTATTATCATTGCCCTTTCTGTTTTGCACACCTATCAGTGCCCAGTCTAAAGACCGCAACGATACCTCACAACATGCATACACGTTGGAACAGTGTATAGTATATGCACTTAAAAACCAACCAGCAGTTAATCAGTCTCATATAGATGAAGAGATAGCAAGAGCTAATAAAGCCATCGCTGTGGCAGGATGGTTACCGCAAGTAATGGGAAATGCCAATCTCCAACATTATCTGGAATTACCTACCTCATTTTTCCCGGTCAATGGCGTTACCCAACCGATTCATACCGGAGTTGCCAATTCA
The DNA here is from genome assembly GCA_947454715.1 of Chitinophagaceae bacterium. Lineage (GTDB taxonomy): Bacteria > Bacteroidota > Bacteroidia > Chitinophagales > Chitinophagaceae > Flavipsychrobacter. Next base: position 17,783 of record CANGMZ010000013.1, on the reverse strand, counting down.
TCGAACCCCAATATAGCTGCAACGCAAAATATATTCAGCAATGATGCATTGCTTGCAGCTAAGGCTGCTAATCTGGGAATACAGATTGCTAAACAAAACACCAAGCAAGCCAAAATACAGTTAGTGTCAGATGTAAGTAAAGCCTTTTACGACATACTATTATCTGTAGAACGTATCAATGTGTATAAAGAGGATACTGCACGGTTGAGAAAAAACCAACAGGATGCTTATCACAGGTATGTGAGTGGCATATCTGACAAGGTAGATTACAAACAAGCTACAATTGCTATTAATAACTCAATGGCACAATTAAAAACAGCCAGTGAAGAACTAAACGGTAAGTATGCACAAATAAAATCATTAATGGGTTGCCCGGCAGAAGAAAAGATGACCGTTATCTTCGACACTGCGCAAATGATACAAGGTATATATGTGGATACCACTGCTACATTACGAATTGACAAAAGAATAGAATACCAACAGTTACAATCTGCAAAGAGAGCACAACACCTGAATACATCTTATTATAGAAATGGTTTTATACCCACTCTTTCTGCATTCTATAACTATAATTATCAATACCAAAACGCTGTTTTTTCAGATTTATATAACAAAGCATACCCCAACTCATACTTAGGATTGCAATTGAGTGTGCCATTGTTTAGCGGGCTTAAGCGACTGGATAATATACACAAAGCAAAACTTCAGGAAGAGCGCATAGACTGGGATGAAGTTAATCTGAAACTCGGGATATATACAGAATACCAGACAGCCCTTGCAGCATATAAAAGTAATTTGTATAATCTGCATGCACAGTCTGACAATGTGGCAATGGCTCGGGAGGTATATAATATAGTAAAGCTGCAATACACAGAAGGCATTAAGGCATATCTGGATGTTATCGTTGCGGAAACGGACTTACAGCAATCAGAGATCAATTATCTCAATGCACTGTTTCAGGTGCTGGGCAGCAAGGTAAACCTTGAAAAAGCCATGGGAGATATTGTAGTGGAATAAAAAAGTAAATAACATTATATAGTTGACAACACTATAGTTGATGAATGTACAGAATAAAACAAGTCGCAAACATTCAACTATCAATTCAAAAAACAAAAACATGAACAGGTCGTTTTTCAATACAAGTATATTACTGGCAGGAGCACTTACTTTCGCCGCTTGCGGAGAAAAGAAAGCAGAGACCCCAAACCCTGCTACAATACAGGTTCCGGTCAATACATACACAGTACAACCTGAAAAGACAGTGTATTACGATCAATACCCGGGTACCGTAGTAGCACTCACTCAAGTAGACTTGCGTGCACAAACAGAGGGTTATATCACCGGTATATTCTTTCAAGACGGTGCACATGTGACAAAAGGCCAGAAACTTTATCAGATAGATATCAGCAAATATCAGGCAAGTGCCGGTCAGAGTAAGGCCGCCCTGCTAGTGGCACAGGCTAATCTGGAACAGGCACAAAAAGATGCTGACAGATATACGTACCTCAATGAACATGATGCGGTTGCAAAGCAAACACTTGATCATGCCATGACCGCATTGCAAAATGCTAAGAACCAACTGGCAGCAGCTAAACAGGATGTTGTAAAAACACAAACCGACCTTAACTACTCTATTGTAAAAGCACCGTTTGATGGCACAATAGGTATATCTCAGGTAAGACAAGGCGCATCGGTTTCGGCGGGACAAACTATACTCAATACTATATCAACTGAAAGCCCGATAGCTGTTGACTTCCTCATTAATGAGAAACAGATACCGAGGTTTGTGAACATGGAAAAACAAAAGATCAGTGCAACCGATTCCCTGTTTACCTTGGTAATGCCTGACAATAGCCTATATGCAGGCACAGGTAAAATAGCATTCATCGACAGAGGGGTTAATGCCCAAACAGGAAGTATAACAGTGAGACTATCATTTGAAAATAAGAATGCACTATTAAGAGCAGGTATGAGCTGCAAAGTAAAAGTTAGAAACCAAGACACATCAGCTCAAGTGATCATACCTACTAAAGCGATTGTAGAACAGATGGGGGAATACTTTGTGTACGTAGCTAAAGACACCGTTATCAAGTCTGCAACAGACACTACAAACAAACAAAATATGGCACCAACACCACATGCTATTCAACGCAAGGTAACACAGGGGGCTATGATAGGCGACAAAGTTATCATAAAGACAGGGCTTAGTGAAGGTGATGTTGTGATAATAGATGGCGTGCAGAAACTACATGACGGTTCTCTGATAAAGAAACCGGAACATAAGTAATAACTCGGTTTGGGAAGTACCAAGTGAATGATCGATAACAATTTTGAATCGGAATATAGATTATGATAGCTGATGTTTTTATTAAAAGGCCTGTAACTGCCATAGTGATATCTATAGTGTTGTTACTGGTAGGCGCAATTTGTATTGTGAACCTGCCTGTAGGTCAGTACCCTGAGATCACACCTGCTACAGTGCAGGTTACCGGGCAGTTTACCGGTGCTGATGCGCTCACGGTAGAGCAGACTATGGCTACGCCTGTGGAAGCTCAGATTAACGGCACACCCGGCATGAATTACCTTCAAAGTAACAGCACCAGCAATGGCGCAATGTCAGTGAATGTAATATTCGGAATTGGCACCAATATAGATGTAGCGACGCTAGATGTGCAAAACCGTGTAAGTATTGCTACCCCGCAATTACCGGATGTTGTGAAACGCTTAGGTCTTACGGTAAGAAAAAAGAACCCGAGTATATTGATGCTGGTGGCTTTGTATTCTCCGAAGAGCACACACAATGTAACCTTCGTTGATAATTACACCAACATATTTGTAAGAGATGCACTACTTCGTGTAAAAGGAGTGGGCGATATTGTTACCCGAACAGATGATTTCAGTATGCGCGTATGGCTGAAGCCTGACAAGCTTGCAGAATACGGACTATCTGCAACAGATGTAACTGCTGCACTTACAGAACAAAATGTGCAGGTTGCAGCGGGTTCGGTAGGTGTGCCACCTCAAGCAAGTACTCAGGTATTTGAGTACAGTCTCATGGTGAATGGCAGATTGAATAAGGTGACTGACTTTGAGAATATTATCATTAAGACAGTGCCTGGCACAGGTCAAATGGTCTACCTAAAAGACATAGCACGCGTAGAATTGGGTAAATTCGCTTATGCCAGCAATTCATTTGTTGATGGTCAGCGTGCATCATACCTTCTTGTATATCAGGCTCCGGGTAGCAATGCATTGGAGACGGCACAAGGTGTATATGCCAAGTTGGAAGAAATGAAAAAAACCTTCCCTACAGATGTTGACTATAGTGTTCCTTTTGAATCTGTAACTGTAGTAAAAGTGTCTATGCACGAAGTTGTTATTACACTTCTGGAAGCACTTGGACTTGTTGCAATTGTCGTATTCCTGTTCCTGCAAAACTGGCGTGCTACACTTATTCCAATCCTTGCCATACCGGTATCTATAGTGGGTACATTCATCTTCTTCATACCGCTGGGCTTTACGATCAATACCCTAACCATGTTCGGCTTTATTCTGGCCATAGGTATAGTGGTAGATGATGCCATTGTAGTCGTTGAGGCAGTGCAACACTATATGGACCACAGAAACATGACAGCAAAAGAGGCCACAACACAAGCCATGAAGGATATCTCCGGTCCGGTAATTGCGATAGCCCTCATCCTTGCTGCAGTGTTTGTACCTGTAGGTTTTATACCCGGCATAGTAGGGAGATTATATCAACAGTTTGCTGTTACTATAGCTATCTCTGTTATCCTATCGGCCTTTGTAGCATTATCACTTACTCCGGCGCTTTGTATGTTGTTACTAAAAAAATCAACGGTCAATAAAGAGGCAACCGGGCTTAACGGACTCTTCTATAGATTCAACACTTGGTTCGAACGTTTCTCTGACAAATATGCAAGTGGTGTAAAGCACTCTATAAAGGCATCGAAATTGGTTATCATCATTCTAGTTTGTATCTGCGCAGGTACTGTATTGCTCTTCAAACAAAAACCTACAGGCTTTATCCCAACCGAAGATGAGGGCCGTATCTTCATTACTTATGAACTTCCTGAAGCATCGTCTACTGCACGCTCACTGGAGGTAATGCAGAAAGTAATGAAGGTAGTTGGTGAAACTCCCGGTGTCGGGCATTATGCGGCATTAGGCGGACTAAATGTTATCACATTCTCCACCAAATCTAACAGCGGAAGTATATTCTGTCAATTAAAGCCGTGGGATGAACGTACAAAGGAAGATGAGCAAGTACCCAACATTCTCAGCGTTCTGCAAAAAAGAATAGCGGCAGCTGGTATTAAACAAGCGAATGTTGTCGTTATCTCTCCGCCACCTATTCCGGGTCTCGGACAAACTGCAGGGTTCAGTATGCAGATACAACAACGGGAAACACCCGATGATGTAAGAACATTTGAAAAAGTAGTACGCAACTTTGTTGCAGAAGCCAATAAAGACCCTGCAATTGGCAATGCGTTCAGCTTCTATGGCGCACACACGCCGAGTTACAACATTACTGTAGACAGGGAAAAATGTAAGAAGATGGGCGTATCTATCTCTGAGGTTTTCAGTGCCATACAAACCTACATGGGTAGTTTCTATGTTAATGATATCAGCTTGTATAGCCGCAACTTCCACGTTATGGTACAAGCAGATACTAACTACAGAACAAATATTACCGACCTTGATAAATATTATGTGCGCAACCAAGCCGGCCAAATGTTGCCTATGAGCACACTGGTAAGCTATGAACCAGTAGAAACCGCACCATTGATATCTCACTTTAATATCTTCAGATCTGCGGAAGTGGATGGATCACCAAAGAAAGGTGTGAGTAGCGGACAAGCACTGGATGCGTTGAAAAGAATAGCCGCTAAAACTTTACCTAATGGATATGGCTATGAATTTTCCGGACTAAGCTATGAAGAAGAAAAGGCAGGTAATTCTGCTATCTACATTTTCATGCTGTCAATTGTGTTTGTATTCCTTTTCCTAGCTGCTTTATATGAAAGTTGGGCAGTGCCTTTCTCCGTATTGTTTGCCGTGCCTGTAGGTGCATTCGGGGCTATACTTACACTTACATTTGTGCCTAGTCTCACAGATAATGTGTATGCACAGATAGGCCTCATTACGCTCATTGGTCTTTCCGCAAAAAATGCCATACTTATCGTAGAATTTGCAAAAGAGCGTGTGGATTCCGGTGAAGAGTTGATACGATCAACACTGGAAGCTGTAAGACTACGTTTACGCCCCATCATCATGACCTCTCTGGCATTTATACTTGGTGTTATGCCATTAGTATTGGCAGAAGGCGCAGGAGCTGTGGCGCGCCGCACAATAGGCTTTACTGTATTGGGTGGTATGTTGGCTGCTACCTCCCTGGCAATCTTCATTGTTCCGGTATTGTTTGTAGTTATCTGTCGTATATCCTACGGAAAGAAAAAACTGGAACAAAAAGAACATGGTGCGGGAACCGGAGTTGATGAGCTTACTGCAAACTAATGCAGTTTGATGCTAAGATAAAAGATGCTATAAAAGAGAAATGCCGGAACATAAAGTCCGGCATTTCTCTTTTATAAATTAACTTAAAGTACGACTACTATACTCGCTCTATAATTATTGCATAACCTTGACCCAAACCAATACACATAGTACATAGTGCGTAGCGTTTGTTTTGTTTGTGTAATTCAATAGCTGCTGAATTTATGATACGTGTACCGGACATACCCAATGGGTGTCCTATTGCAATTGCACCACCATTCACATTCACACGACTGTCGTCATCTGCTATGCCCAGATTACGTAATACGGCTAGCCCTTGTGCTGCAAATGCCTCATTCAATTCTATGATATCAATATCATCCATTGTCAATCCTGCTTTACGCAGTGCCAACTGTGACGCGCCTACGGGTCCAATGCCCATAATACGAGGTTCTACACCTACTACCCCGCTACTCACTATTCTTGCCTTAGGTGTTATGCCATAATCTTTTATCGCCTGCTCAGATACTACATAAAGTGCAGCAGCACCATCATTAAGTCCCGATGCATTACCCGCAGTTACTGAACCATCCTTTTTAAACGCAGGTTTTAGCTTAGCCAATATTTCCATTGTGGTAGTTGGCTTTATAAACTCATCAGCACTGATTATTGTAGTGCTGCCTTTTTTCTGAGCGATCTCTACAGCAACTATTTCCTCAGCCAGTCTACCACTTTCCTGTGCCGCAGCTGCCTTCATTTGTGACCGATAAGAGAATGCATCCTGATCTTCCCTGCTGATGTTGTACATTTCTGCAAGATTTTCTGCAGTCATACCCATGGCATCAGTGCCATACATTTCGTGCATTTTAGGGTTTATAAATCTCCAGCCAAAACTGGAATCATACATCTGTGCATCTTGCCCAAATGGCTGCGATGTTTTGCTGATTACCCAAGGACCACGAGTCATGTGCTCCATACCTGCTGCTATAAATACATGACCATCACCTGACTGAACCGCACGGCCGGCATTCACTACAGCCGACATACCGGATGCACATAATCTGTTTACTGTTTCACCGGGCACTGTATACGGCAAACCAGCCAGCAACAAAGCCATACGTGCCACATTACGATTATCTTCCCCTGCCTGATTAGCACAACCCATGATTACATCATCAATTGCAGATGCAGGTATGTTAGCGTTTCTTTCAACTAATTTTTTTAATACCCAAGCAGCAAGATCATCTGCTCTCATGCCTGATAATGCACCTCTGAAATTACCTATTGGCGTTCTTAATCCATCGGCTATAAATGCGTCTTTCATTGTCGTATTGGTTTGGGAAAATTTGAGACTAAAGGTATTATTTTTCTCAGAGTTGTGATGCATAATCCCTGAGATACCAATAAGTGATTAACCTTCCAGGTGTATAGATATTACAATCATACGGTTAAGCAAGGTCTGTATTGCATTGGTTAATGGAAGACTATGATCAGGATACAACTGATTCTTCAAGCCCTGACTGAGCTTGATTTCCGGAGAGAAAATGAAATTCTCATTAAAGAATTCAAAACCAACACCTATCTCATAGCCGTAATCTACCGGGCTTACTTTTAAAAATTCATCTGTCCTTCTTGATCTCGCATTCGCAGCAAGGTCATAGTCGAACTTCCCACCAACAATAGCATAAAACCTGAAATTGTTGATACGGTCACTTTTAAATTTCAATTGCAATGGCAAGTGCATATAGATAGCTTCTACACCCTTACTCACAGCACTATCTTTGTGCATTCCATAAACGTAATCCAATCTTTTTTCAGCAAATGCCAAAGATGGAACAAATCTCAGATCTACAAAGTTGGTAAGTTTCAAATCTGCCAGTAACCCCAGGTTAAATCCGGGTTGCCATTTTGGTTGTATCGTCTTAAAGGTATCTGTTGCCGCAAAAGCATCGGCATAATGTATCTGAAAAACAGAATAATTTAGCCCGAATGTAATACCAAAATAGTATTTCTTTTCATCATGATCGGGCATGCTTAGTGCTACCCTTTGGGCAGAAGCCTTAATTGTAATGAACAAAACAAAGAATAGAAATAAGCTTTTGCCGTAGCGCATGAACAGGAAATTATTCAAATTAAACGCAAAATACGAAGTTACAGTATGTTATTTACCTCATTTGGAGAGTATCTTGGCTGAAATAACAAACTTTTATAAAAAATTAACCCCTACAGAACTTTTTTTTATTAGCTTTGTTATATCATTTAAAACAATGACTAAAATCAGTAGTTTTAATAAAAATATTTTCCTGGCACCCTGAAAACTCCAGGTAAAGTCCCCGCTCTTCGGGGACTTTTTTTTATTTCCCCACGCCAACAAATCATAGTTAAATCATACATAAATCCTGTTTCTCTAGCCCTAATTGAGCATTATCAGTTAATATAAACAAATTTGCCAACCCCATATCCGGGATTGGCAAACATAAAATCAATAATTATATCTTCTATTAACTGAACAAGAATGCAATATCATCCTTCGTCAAGCGCTTCATAAATGCATTGTCGTCTGATACCAATTCATTTGCCAAGCTGCGCTTTTGCTCTTGTAGCTGCAACATCTTTTCTTCAAGTGTGTCCTTGCATATAAGACGATAAGCAAATATATTCTTGGTCTGACCAATACGGTGGGTACGGTCAATAGCTTGTTGCTCAACTGCCGGGTTCCACCAAGGATCTACGATATATACATAATCTGCTGCAGTAAGGTTCAAACCTATACCACCCGCCTTCAATGAAATCAGGAACACACGACACTCGTGATTATTCTGGAATTCATTGATTGCATGCTCTCTTTCCGTTGCCGAACTACTACCATCGAAATAGACATAAGGAATTTTTTCCTTTTCCATATTCTCCTTGATTAGCCCAAGCATGCCCAGAAATTGTGAGAATATCAACACCTTGTGGTCACCTACATTTTCTGTGATTTCTCTCGAGAGCTCATCAAGTTTAATAGAATGATTTGGGAATTTCTCTTCATCATTCATTATTGCCGGTGAATCACATATCTGTCTCAGCTTAGTTAGTCCCTGCAATATATGCATCTGCGATTTCTCCATTCCCTTCTCCTCAATGATACCCAAAATCTGCGAACGATAAGTGTTGCGATAAGCATCATATATCTTACGCTGCTCTGCACCCATCTCGCAATAAAGTATCATCTCTGTTTTTTCCGGAAGATCTTTTGCCACCTGCTCCTTTGTACGGCGGAGCAAGAACGGATAAGTCAGTTTACGTAATTGACCTTTAACTTCATCTTCTCTGAATTTGTCGATTGGTGTCGCAAACTCGCTCATAAAGAACTCTCTGCTACCCAACATACCCGGGTTCAGGAAGTTCATCTGTGCATAAAGATCGAACGTATTGTTTTGCAATGGCGTACCACTCAATGCCAATCTATTCTTACTATTGAGCAACAAAGAAGCCTTAGCCACCTGCGATTGCGGGTTCTTTATAGACTGCGACTCATCGAGTACCACATAATCAAACTCTATGTCTTTGAACATCTTTATGTCACTACGCATAGTGCCATAAGTAGTGATGATCACGTCGTAGTTTTCGAAAGCCGCCGCTGTCATGGCTCTTTTAGGACCATGATGTATGATCTTGGTGAGCGTAGGGGTAAACTTATCAATTTCCTTCTCCCAGTTAAACATAAGTGTTGTAGGGCATACAACCATATACTTAGGCTTATCGTGGGTATTCTTGTAATGCTGGAAGAATGTAAGTGTCTGTACAGTTTTACCAAGACCCATATCATCGGCCAGGATACCACCCCAACCGGCTTCATTCAAGAATTTGAGCCACTGGAAACCGGCAAGCTGATAAGGACGAAGCACAGCCTCCAGATGTTCCGGTGGCTTTATTTCGCTGTAATCATTATCCAGAATATTTTCCAGTCTTACTTTCTTTATTTCTAACTCCTCCAATAATGCATTCTCATCTATCTCAGAGAGTAGATCATCGAGCACACTGAAATGGAATTTTTTTAATCTTATTTTATTCCCCTTGGTCTCACCTACTTTCAGCAGAAGTGTATATTTCTTCAGCCAATCTTCAGGTAACATGCCTATAGAGCCATCACCCAAACGCACAAAATTCTGCTTTTGAGCCAATGCTTTCTTCACATCTATAATAGATACTGCCTGATCTCCGAAAGTTAGTTCCACTGAAGCGTCAAACCAATCTACTCCGCTGCTTACCTGCACCTGAGTTTCCGGCTTGTGAGTGTTTACTCTAAGGTTCTTCAATCTGTCAAAACCACGAACATCAATACCCCATTCTCTCACTTGCTCCGTAAAGCGCATGAACCAGTTATTTGACAACACCGCACTGCCCGGTAAATGAAAATAATTTTCTTTCTTATTGTATTGTATATCTGAATGTAACGTTTGTAATTGTTGTAGTATTTCTTTTTCCTGCTCTTCGTTACGCTGCACTATTCTTACTATTCCTTTTTTAGGCTGCACAACATCTCCGAAGAACTCCGGAGATATCTCCATGCCATCGTACGAGAACAACGGCTGCATGATGAACATATTGTCACGTTCCTGCAAATAGAGATTAGTTTCAGGTTTTACCTTCTCCACGTGCTCTATGAGCTCCTCAGAAAAATGGACATGCACCATCTTATTCCAGACCATTATCTTATTGTTCAGGAAATCTTCCCAATCAACAGCCTCAATAGTCATAGTACCTGTGGGCTGAAACAATTCTGTCAGCTCCACTTCCTGCAATGTACCCAGGCTATATATACGGTCTTCATACATTACCAATGCTGCATTAAGTTGCTTCACGCTCTTATATGCAATGGCAGTATTATCGACAATCCATTCCAGGTTAATAACATACTTCTTACCTTTTTTCTTTACCTCCAGTTGCGGATGTACCAACCTGTCAGAGAACGAAATCTGCTCTAATCCTGCAGACGAAATAGGCTTTCCTACTTTTCTCAGGTAAATAAGCGGATATGCAGAATAGCGGTTGAGTAATTTCTGATATTTTGGTAAAAGATATTCCCACAGTTGCTCACGAACATCTGCAGGTGGTATGTTGTTAAGTAAATTATCATGCTCAGGCAAGAAATCACCAAATGGCATATTCTTACGCACATACTTAATCAGCTCTTCAGAAATAAACTTGCGCACCACCGGCAGCATTTCTCTTTCTGTCTCTCTGTATCTGAGCGGGTTAATATATTGTTGTAATTCCAGCTTATCAATTTTACCGGTCATCTCTTGCTCTGCCTCATCTGTAGTACCAGATATCAGCAACACATCAACATAAGGGAAACGAGATAAAGAAGTATCAATAAGTATACCCAGCCTTTTCTGCTCTACAGCAACAGTAGGTATCTCCACAGTTTCTACTTTCACCGGCTGTGCAGACACTGCTACCTTTTTAATGCTAGGGTCAAGTACCCTCAAAAATGGTTTCCCATTCTCATAAACCCAACTGAATTTACCTTTGAGGTCATCGTCGAGTGAATAGCCGTATTGTTCCAGTAATTTATTCTTCTGCACATCCCAGTTCTGCATAGCCTGGAAATATTGCGGACCATGTTTCTTGAGCAATTGCATGAAAACAGTTGCCTTATGCACACACAACGGGAATTTCTTCTCATCACAGCCACAAGACGTATCGAAGTAACGCTCCTCGTTCTGCTTGATCATTACATGAAAGACAGTATTCCCATCAGTAACATCTGCTTCTATTTTTTCATTTTTGCCGGATGTTACATTGGCAACATTATCGGCAGCCCAATTTTCGGCAGTATCAATATCGTGCGGAGATGTGAATATCTGTAATACCTGACGGCTCACCTGCCTCATACGCACAATAGTGTGTTTCTGATCATAGTTCACATCGGTATTTTCAAAGAAACCACTCTGAATGATATCATTGAGCTGAAAAAGTGCAGCCACTTCGTGGCGGCATATCTCTCCCAGGTTATACGGGCACTGACAGCGCACCGACAACTCCTGGTGTTGCAAATACTTATTAATGGTAACAGTGTAATAGTTCTGGTAAAGATCGTTACGAACACGGAAGCGCACCTGCTCTATGAGATGGTCAACATCCAGCATCTGTACTCCTGAGGTATAAAAAATCTTTTTACCTCTACGAACTACTTCTTCGGTACCATGATTATAAACAAACTTTAGTATGGCGGGTAGAGACATTAAAAATGATATGCCAGTTTGAGAAATGGCAATCTGCAAAAGTACCGAAAAATCTACCTTCTACCCAACAAAAGCATTAATAAAATGTGTGTTAAATATAAGTAGCACAGAATTCGCCATCACTTTTCTGTAACCGAATTAATTGCATTAGCTGTGTGGCCGAAAACTGTTTAACAAAAATATAATAATAACACAATACCATACTTCACTTAAAGTAATTGCCAAATACGTACTTCGCAAAATATATCTAATAAAAATGATTACCAAAACAGTACGCAAAACAAAAATATCAATACTTATAATCTTACTCCTATCTCTGCGTATAACTACTGCCTTTGCGCAGCTCACAATAACACCAACAAGCACTGCTGCCGCATTGGCTGCAAAACTTACCGGGCCGGGCGTAACAATTGTTAGCGACACACTCATTTGTAATGCCTTAGCCAATGGTACATTTGTTTCTGTGAGCACACCTATTGCTATTGATAGCGGAATTATACTCAGTACAGGTAAAGTGTCTCAGGCTACCGGAGCAGAATCTGCACTTACATCTACTAACTTTGCAGGTGCAGGTGACCCTGACTTATTACCCTATTCAGGAACAGCGACTACGTTAGTTGATGCATGTGAACTGATTATACATTTTGTGCCACGAGGCGACACAATTAGCTTCAGATATCAATTTGGCTCTGAAGAGTACAGACAATCTGCATGTGGACTATATAATGACGCATTTGCATTTTTCATTTCAGGCCCGGGAATAAGCACAACATTACCCGGTGTAAATATGGCCTTGGTACCCGGCAGCAATATTCCTGTTGCCGTAAACAGCGTAAATAGCGGTACTATTGGCACAACACCCGGTTGCGCCATGACTAACTGCACCTCAATGGGGCCCGGATCTCCCTTCACCGCTTTTTATATTAACAATACAGGTGGCACTCAAGTAGCATATAGAGGCTATACCGACGTATTCAGCGCAATACATAAAGTAACACCATGCGATACTTACCGTATTAAAATGTCTATAGTTGATGCCGGAAACGGCCTTTATGACTCCGGCGTATTTATTGAGGCAGGAAGTCTTACCTCTAACACATTCTCGTTTGACCATGTTGACTCAATTGGTCATACCATAAATGGAGTATCAAGCACAATAGTAAAGGGCTGTGACTCTACCACCGTAAGAATAAACGCATCTACAACACAGCCTTTCCCCCAATCAATAAATCTGGCACTTGGTGGCACTGCAGTTAATGGTGTAGACGTAGCCACCATAGCCACATCTGTAATATTACCAGCAAACAACAGTTCTGTATCTTTAAATATTAAAGGGCTAACAACAGGCACACCCGGCACTAAGGTATTGACACTCTATATTTTGTCATCTTGTGGCATAGCTGACAGTATTTTAATAAACATTCTGGATTCCCCAAGTGTACGTATTTTAACCCCGGATACAAATATTTGTGCTGATAAATCTTTCACTATACGCACATCCGGCAGCCCCGGCTTAACCTACAGTTGGACTCCTGCATCTACCCTCAACAGTGCAACCGTAGCACAACCTGTGTGCTCACCAACCGCTACAACTGTTTACACACTTACAGCTAATTTGCCTGGCTCGGGATGCCCACTCATGTTTAATGCGGTAAAAGTATCTGTAAACAGTCCGGGAAACAATTCACTTACTATGCTACCTCTTTTAGATAGCGTTTTCTGCCAAGGTATTGATTATACATTTATGGCAGGAAACACCAACAGCAATGGTTATATATGGAGTTTCGGACCGGGAGATTCAATAAAAAATGTCAACCCGGTGGTTCATGCATTCGGAGGAACTGGTATATACACTGTTACATTAAGCCCTCTGGTTCCTCTTTGCGGAGATACACTCAATATAAAGTTGATACATGTATATGAGTTCCCGAGCGTATACCTTGGAGAAGACACATCTATTTGCCCGGGTAGTGGCATGATACAATTAGGAGCACCATCTAACAACAACAATTTACATTGGCTTTGGAATACAGGTGCTGCTGTACCGGTTATCTATATTACGGCACCCGGAACATATTATGTTACTCTATCTGAGAATGGCTGTACCAATTCAGACTCTATTGTCATTGCCAATGACTGCTATATGGATATACCCAATGTATTTACCCCTAATGGTGACGGCCTTAATGACTACTTCTTCCCTCGTCAATTATTAACACGAGGGTTAACGAAATTCTCTATGAATATCTTCAACAGATGGGGACAGATTGTGTTTACATCAGAAAGCCTTGAAGGACGGGGATGGGACGGCACATTCAACAACATTCCTCAACCAACAGGCTGCTTTGTTTATGTGATTGATGCCGAATTTAAAGATGGCCAAACTGCACATAGAAAAGGAAATGTCACACTTATAAGATAACTGCTGATACTATCTGTTTAAAATAATTGTAAAAATATATCAATGCCCATGATGAGTCATACATCATGGGCATTTTACTTTTCCTATACCAACATGTCTCTTAATAGCGACACGACTGCGCCTCTGTTTTAGGCTGTAGTAAAACAACTAAAAGAAAACAACTAAAATCTGAACATACAATATTCTCCTGAAAATGATACCTTATACAAGTGTAATACCATTTAGAATATCCCTCACGACGCCAATTATAGGTGTCGATATCAATTGCATTCAATAACACAATCTACAAAACAGCTACTGTGAAGCACAAAAAAAGACCGACGTTTTGCGCCGGTCTTCTCAAAAATATCAATATGAACTACTAGTAAAGCTTAGGGCAAGACCAGTTGTACTGAGGAGCTCTTTCATGCTTGTTGATACGACCAAAGTAAAGCAGTGATATTTCGTAAGCACCCAAACCCCTTGTGGCAGGAGTGAAAGTAGAAACGTTAACATCATAACTTACACCGATACGCATTTTAGACCATTCTATAGCTACATAAGGTGCTAATGCATCGTTGTAACGATACCAACCACCCAAATAAAGAATTGTATTACGCTGATAATCAAGATCGTGACCCGGATTCATGATAAAACCAACTGCGGCACCTACCAAAACTTCAGTAGCTGATGCCTGACTCTGATACAAACCGCTCGCATACAACACAGTGTTTTCATTCAAATCGAATGAACCACCTAAGTATGCAGTAGTACGGCTGTGAATCTGATGATTATCGTTCAGGAATGTTTCTACCGGCTGTGTCATGTGGTAGTAAGACAAACCCGCATAAGCAGTTGCATGTTCTGAAACCTGACCTGTGTACATAATACCACCATTAAAATCAGGATAAGAAAGGTCAGCATTAGTAAATACTTCCTTGGTAGTATATGGAGTACCACCAGTGGACGCACTGAACTGATCTTCGAAGGTCAACCTAGAGAAATCCAGATGCTTTTGTACCAAATATCCTTGTAAACCTATAGAAAGGTGTTGCAATTTATCACGACCAAACCCCTTGTGATATGCTAAAGAAAGTGCTGCTGTAGTATTCTGTAAACCACCTGTACCTGACTTGTCATATAAAACAAGCATACCAATACCTAATGCATCACCTTCGGCAAGTTTGCCTTTCAGCATAGCCATATCATAAGATACTGTACCTGTAACATAAGGAGTAGAAGACACTGACGCCCACTGTGTACGGAAATTGGCTGCAAAACGCAAATCATCAGGCACAAGACCTGTGAGTGCTGGATTCAAAGTGAGTGGAGAGGTAAAGTATTGAGTAAAATGCACATCCTGAGCTAATGCAGACCCTGCAAGCATTAATGACATACCTAACCCGAGTAGTGATTTCTTCATTTTTGTTAAATTTAATCTAAAGCCAAAATTCAGAAGCAAATTAAGTCAAATATTTCTTCTAAACAAGACATACATAAAATTCTTTTTAGTTGGGCTATGCTTGTCTTTTTTTACCAAACGATAAATCGCCGGCATCTCCAAGCCCAGGAACAATATATCCCTTTGCAGTAAGTTCGTCATCTATTACAGCAGCCCATATATGTGCATTCGGAAATTTAGCGGCAACAGCGTCAATTCCTACTTTACATGCAATTGCCGTAACTATGTGTATTTCTGACGGCTGATCGAACTCCAACAATGCTGATATTGCCAATATCAGCGATGCTCCTGTTGCTAACATAGGATCTGCAATAATGAGCGGACGCCCGGCAAGTGCAGGGCTCGTAATATATTCTTGTTCTATATTAAATGCTTCTTCAGTGCTGTGTTTGCGATATGCTCCTATAAAACCGCTATCTGCTTTATCAAAGAAATTCATCATACCCTGATATAAAGGCAATCCGGCTCTCAATATTGTGGTAATTACCGGTTGCGTCTCCAAGACCATACAAGTGGTTTCCGCCATTGGCGTTTGCACCTGTACTTGCTTGTACGTCAACAGTTTGCTTATTTCATAAGCCGTCACCTCACCTATACGTTCCAGGTTTCTGCGAAAACGCATTCTATCTGCCTGCACATCTATGTTCCGCATCTCACATACCCACTCAGATACCAGAGAATTCGAAACACTCAGATTAGTTATCATACTTCTTCAAAATTTCCCGAAAAGTACCGCAAAAAAGTGATTTTTTTAGCATTACCCTTCTATTAATGCCAATAAGACAACCTTGAAAGGTCTTTTACTTTCAGAAACACACCATCAAAACATAAAAAGAATACACAACTCCCATAATTTTGATGCTGATGCCAATCAAGTGCCACATTATTTTTATTTTCAGCTTATTCATTACTTCTTTAGCTTTCGCACAAAAAACGACAGACGACTATCATATTACCGATAGTATAGCATTGAATATACCGGAAGCATCAACTCACACAACCGATGGCCTGGCTAATTATTTTAATAGTAAGCTAATTAAACCGGACGATAAGATGCGAGGCATCTTTGTTTGGATAATCAACAATTTCACTTACGTTATACCAGACTTAGACAACTTAAAACTTACTGACACAACAGATGACAAAGTGACCAAAGCACTTACAACCAGAAAAGGCATTTGTGAAAACTACGCAGCCGTACTTAATGAAGTCTGTAATAAAATGGGTATCAGATCTTATTTTGTTACCGGCTATACAAAACTGGCAGACAAAGTTAATACCCTACCACACGCATGGTGTGTAACTGAAATAAATAATAAATGGTATGTTTATGACCCCACATGGGCTTCGGGATATGTAAACAACAAGAATGAATTTATAAAACACACAGAAAATTATTGGTATAAAGCCTCACCATTATCTGCCATAAATAGCCACATACCTTTTGACCCTATGTGGGAACTACTCAACTACCCAATCTCAAATGCAGATTTTCTTGAAGGTAACATTACTCAAAACCCGAAACAAACCTTCTTCTCTTATACAGACTCAATTAATGTGTGGGACAAACAAACTGTTCTACAACAACTTAACGCCTCGGCACGCAGAGTAGAACAAAATGGAATAGTTACTCCGCTAATAGCAGAACGACTAAATAATATTAAGGAAGAAATTGCTTATTTAAAAAAGTCAGTAATCATCAAAAAACATAATGATGCAGTTCTGATTTACAATGCATCCGCTAACGATTTTAATCAGGCAGTACGCTTTCTGAATACATTTATCCAATTCAGAAATCATCAATTCTCCCCTGAATGCTCAGATAAAGTACTGCAGTCTATGATAGACTCCGCAGATAGTCGCATAATAAACGCACACAAAAAGATAAATAGCATAAACCCTACGGAAGATACAAAAGACATGATTACTTCTTTACGAAAGTCTCAGAATCAGTTAAACGACCACATAAATGAACAGAAAGCATTTTTAGCAAAATACCTTCTGCTTAATACGCCTGATCGTAAAGCAATGTTCTTCAAAAATGCACCTGCCAGCATTCAAAACATCAAGTAGAATAATAGCAAATATGTATATAGGTATTGATAATCTCATTTTGCAGGCACAATACATGTACATACATTCGTATTGATAATCACATAAACATGGAACG
>CANGMZ010000012.1 GCA_947454715.1 Chitinophagaceae bacterium | reverse complement strand
TCCATGAGATAGGGTTTTCATAATTGAAAGTCCAGCCTAATCCGTTTCCTTTTGGAATGAAAATATTGTCAAATCTCATTGGCTAAAATTTATTAAAATCATTCATTCATACTACAATAAGCACTATCGCTTGTCGACATGTTGGGCATATTCGTTTTAGCCCATTGATACATACTATCAATAATTGGCAAAAGCGTCCTTCCATATTGAGTAATCTTATATTCAACCCTTGGTGGAATTTCAGGATAAATAATCCGCTCCAGAATACCATCCATTTCTAATTCCCTAAGCTGGTTCGTCAATGTTTGCTTACTTATTTCAGTAATGTTTTTTAGTAAGAGACTGTAGCGGTTTCTATCCGTCCGTATCATGTGAATAATGCTCGGCTTCCATTTTCCTCCTATAATATTCATTGTGTAAGCTACCGGGCAGTTACCCGGCACAAAGTCTTTATTCTTTCTAACCACTCTATTTCCCATTAGTCTAAAATTTTAGCCTATACACATAATATGCTGCTATCATGCTATTATAGACAAATCTAATAATTTCATCAAAGATTAAATCAAAATCAACAATTCGTTTTAACCACAAAATTATATTTGAGATGAACAGAGTATTAGTAATCCTAACAATTGACACCGAAAATCTACCTTCAAATTTTCAAGAAATTCTTCAGCACGAACGCAAAGTTGTAAAAGAATGGAAAGATGAAGGCTATTTAGACCAACTCTTTTTAAGGCAAACAAAAAATGGAGCAGTACTGATTTTCAAAAATGCTTCGATTGAAAAAGTAAATGAAATGATGACCACCTTGCCACTTTACCAATTAAAAAAATCGATAGAAGTATTGCCCCTAATCAAGGATAGTGAAATTTAAGAACGGTTTTCTAAAGTCATAAAAAAGAGAAAGTCAGCAAAAATGCTGACTTTCTCTGTGGAGTAGGCTCGACAGGGGAAATGTCGAACCAGATTTTTGAAGACTTGGTGAAAATTTACGAGGTCGCCGCAAAATTAAATTTGTGATTTAGTTTCTAATTGCATTTCAAAACACTAATTTCGGCATATAAAGTCTACAAATGGATATTCAGAATGAAATACAAGAATTGCGAAAAAAAATTTCAGATATATTTTTCTTAGTGGCTCGATATGGCGTTTATACATTATTTAAAGGTGAGGCACCAACTAATGACTTTGATACTACGGAACTAAATAGGCTATGCTTCGATGGATTCAAAAAGGGGCAGGAGCATATTCTCAAGGAATTAATTTCGTTGCAGATTCGAACTAAAGAGCTAAATATCAAACTAAAAGAGGCCAGAAAAGCATCCGACAAAGAACTAGCTACAGATATTAGCAAAGAGATTGCTTTCGTAGATTATCAAACTGACATTTTTAGAAATTTAGCAGATACAATTACTTGGCAACTTGTAGGAGGACAACATTATATACTCCGAAGATTATATACTCATGAATCAGGAGAAAAAGACTTAACAGCAACATCCTTTAATGAAGTGATAAGTTATTCCGATGCGATAAATATTGATCGGGATAGCTTTTGTTTAATATGCGACATTACAAATAATGTTCAGCTAGGAGATTGTTTGGTATTCTCAACTAATGGAATGGAGATTATTGAAATCAAGTCGGGCGAAGTTAATAAAAAAGCTCTTGCCCTTATTGAAGCGAATACTCTGCAAAGAGAAACATTTGATGAAGAGCAGTATAAAGAGTTGTATGACAAAAAGTACATTGAACAAATCAAAAGAATTCTCGAACAAAAAAGCAAGAATAAAAAGGCTGAAACTATTTTAGAAAAAGGTACAGGGATTGATCCAAAGTATCCAGACGTAAAGGTTACCATTCCGGAAGAGACAATAAAGATTCAGACGTATCACGAAACAATACTAGAATTGTTATCTCACCTAAAAACTAAAGAATGGGCTTACGAATGTGTTGAAGCTGTTATTCATATTGGTATTTATAGAGATAATTGGTTATCTATAGGGAAGGAAGTATTAGAGTCAACCTGTAAACCATTTCCTGTCCATGACATTTTGGAAGGAAGGGGTATTATGATTTGTGAACCTCTTTTTATCAAACCATTTTCGGATGACGTTATACTGGATATTGTACTAGGTAAGATCAAGATATATATCGGTGTAGATTTTGAGAAATTTATAGAATTTGCAAATTATCTTGGAGTGCCTGCTAGATGGTCTACTAAGAAAGAACTCGCGAAAATTCTAGATACCCGTAAGTACAATTCAAAGGAGATATTTGCTTTAGAAAATAAGGGAATCATACTCACGATAAATGATCAAGAACACTTTTTAGGCCAAGGTTATTTTGTTAAAATGATATTCGACCATTTTTTACCGTCATCATCATTACTAATGGAAAAAGAAGGTTAAGGAACATTTATCTAGCATTAGACAAATAAGGTTCGATTTTACCATATGAAACCAAAAAACAAAACCCTTGCTGAGCAAGGGTTTTGTGAAGTGTAGCGAGGACAGGGATCGAACCTATGACCTTCGGGTTATGAGCCCGACGAGCTACCGCTGCTCTACCTCGCGATCTGAGTGCAATAGTAGGCATGCAAATCCACTCTACCAAAACTAAATCGTATATAATTTAAGTGCACACAACACAAATAGATTTATACTCAGATAATTGAGACAATAACTTAACTTTCTTAACTAATAATTCCTGTTTTTATGAATAATTGGAAATAGCAATTTCATAATTAATTGAATATAGATTTAAACAAAAAAAAACTACTTTTGAGCTTTCAAAATCTATATAATGCAATTAGCAATAATAGGAACAGGCTATGTAGGCCTCGTAACAGGTACTTGTTTTGCCGAAACCGGCAATAATGTAATCTGTATAGACATTGATGCCAATAAGATAAACAAGCTAAAGCAAGGAAAGACTCCTATTTATGAGCCGGGGCTTGAAGTGTTATTGGAAAGAAATATCAAAGAAGATAGACTACATTTCACGACAGATATTAAGGAAGGTATTGTTGGTGCTAAAGTTATTTTCCTAGCACTCCCTACACCTCCGGGAAAAGATGGTTCCGCTGATTTGCAATATGTGCTTGATGTTGCTGCTTCACTCAGCAAAATCATTACAACTTATACAGTTATTGTTAATAAAAGTACTGTTCCTGTTGGTACAGCTGAGAAGGTACATGCAGTGCTATCTCAGCACCTTGACCCATCTTTGTTTGATGTTGTATCTAATCCTGAATTTTTGCGTGAAGGTGTAGCTGTTGAAGACTTCCTGAAGCCGGATCGTATCGTAATAGGTACAGATTCTGATAAAGCTAAGAAAGTAATGGACGAACTTTACCAACCTTACGTAAGACAAGGTAATCCTATCTATTTCATGGATCAACGCTCTTCTGAAATGACAAAATATGCTGCTAATTCTTATCTGGCAATGCGTATTTCGTTCATGAATGAAATGGCAAACCTTTGCGAAAGAGCAGGTGCTAATGTAGATTGGGTTCGTATGGGTATGGGAAGTGATAGCCGTATAGGTAAACGTTTCTTGTTCCCTGGCATTGGTTATGGTGGCAGTTGCTTTCCTAAAGATGTAAAAGCATTGGCATTTACTGCTCAGGAGATGGATTATGACTTCCAAATCGTTAACACAGTAATGCAAGTTAATGATCGCCAAAAGCTTATACTTGGTCAGAAAGTAATGAACTATTTCGGAAGTGACTTATCTGCAATTACAATCGCCGTTTGGGGATTAGCCTTCAAGCCTGAAACTGACGACATCCGTGATGCTCCTGCATTAGATTTAATTCGTGAATTATTGGCTGCTGGAGCCAAGGTGAACGTTTATGACCCGGAAGCAATGGAAAATGTTAAACAATTGTTTGGAGACAAACTTACTTATGCTGAAGGTCAATATCAGGCACTCACAGGTGCTTCAGCACTCATCGTTGTTACAGAATGGAGCGAGTTCCGTAATCCTGACTTCGACAGAATTGCTAATGCATTGGTTCATCCTTGCATTTTTGATGGTCGCAATGTTTATTCACTCGACAAAATGAATGAACTTGGTTTTTATTACGAAAGCATAGGTAGAAAAACCATTCATGCACACGTTCACGACACATTGTCTATGCCACAAACAGAGACCCTCCGCAACAGAGGCAATCTGGACTAATATTTAAAATCATTTTATCAAAAGATAAAACAATAATTACTCAATGAGCAAACGCATATTAATTACCGGAGCAGCAGGTTTCTTGGGGTCACACCTTTGTGATCGTTTTTTGAAGGAAGGTTATCTTGTTGTAGGTATGGATAATCTCCTTACCGGCAATATAAAAAATATAGAGCACCTCTTCCCTGTCAAGGAATTTGAATTCTACCATCATGATATTACCAAATTCGTCCACGTTCCGGGAAATATAGATTACATACTGCATTTTGCTTCACCTGCAAGCCCTATCGACTACTTAAAAATGCCAATTCAGACATTGAAAGTAGGCGCTATGGGCACTCACCATTTGTTGGGATTAGCAAAAGCAAAAGGTGCAAGAATACTGATAGCTTCTACGTCTGAAATATACGGTGACCCATTAGTTCACCCTCAACCTGAAGAATATTGGGGAAATGTAAACTCTGTTGGTCCACGCGGTGTATACGACGAAGCAAAAAGATACATGGAAAGTATCACAATGGCTTACCACACTTTCCATCAGCTCGAAACACGCATCATTCGCATCTTCAACACTTATGGTCCTAAGATGCGTCTTGACGATGGTCGTGCATTACCAACATTCTTGAGTCAGGCGCTAAGAGGTGAAGACCTTACTGTATATGGAGATGGCTCTCAGACTCGTTCATTCTGCTATGTTGATGATTTGGTTGAAGGTATCTACAGATTATTATTGTCTGATTATTCTAACCCGGTAAACATTGGTAATCCTTCTGAAATTACTTTGTTGCAGTTTGCGGAAGAAGTGTTGGCATTAACCGGATCAAAATCTAAAATCGTATACAGACCATTGCCGCAGGACGATCCTAAACAACGCCAACCGGATATCACAAAGGCGAGGACTATACTCGGCTGGGAACCAAAAATAGATCGTCACGAAGGTCTGAAACGCACATTGGAGTATTTCCAAAAACACATCTGATATTACATAAACCACTAAGACAGTGGTCATATACAAAAAGGGTTCTGATACATATCGGAACCCTTTTTATTTTGTGCGGCAGCATTAGCTATTATCTGAAACCCGGAGTGTTATGAGAACTCGTATTGCGCTTGCCAATATTTCGACCATGCATTGGTCTGTAATAAAGCGTGCAAGAAGAAAAGAAACTAACAACAAGGGCCACTGCCAATAACTTTTTAAGTATGTTCATTGTACAAATATTAATGATTGAAATAATTATCAGAGCACTAATTTAAACAAAATAGACGACCCTTTAAAATTAATCCTTCATTTTTCAAATACACCTTCTTCCTGATTAGATACAATTAACGCCAGTAATGATGATAATAATGGTGGCGATAGTAATGATGCCGGTAATGAGGTGCCGGGTAAACAACAATACACGAAGTAAAGGATACTGTAAGCAATAGTACAGCCAGGATTCTGATTAACTTATTCATATTATTTCTTTTACACTTAGAGCCATTTCAACAACGAAAGTTTAATCTTCACCACACTTTTGTACATGCAATGTGCAGAACTAAAAAATATTTTCAAGAAATGAGGTAAACAACTATTTATTTTATCACTTGGGAATATTATCTTTGCAGCAACTTAAAACATAAATAATGCCTACCAAGATAAAACCAACCAGCAAACAGATATCAATGCTCGTAATACACTTTATTGTATTTGCTATCGGTTCGGCTGCTATGTTATACTTATACGATCCAAATCATGGTAAAGGTCCTTGGGCTTACCCTTGGCCAGCATGGACAGTAGCTGCATGGGCACTTTGCTTCCTCGGTCACTTCTGCATCGTATTTACAAGCACTGAAGATAAAGGCTATGCCGATTATCGTCAGATGCAGGGTAAAGAAAATAACTAATCATATTTCTATAAATATTTCGAAGCGTTCCTCTAAACAGGAACGCTTTTTTAGTTATTCTATCTACCAACTACTAACATTGCATTATACCGCAAAATAATCCCCGTAATATTAACTGATTTTCGCCCAGTGAGATTGTTGCGCTTGCTGTGTAAGCATATACCTGATACCTCTATTTTGAGGCAGGTCTAATTTGGGATCTTGCGCTATTATTTGCTGAGCGGCGTGCCGCGTCTCTTCAAGGATTGCACTATCTAAAACAATATCTGCTAATTTGAATTTCAACACACCACTCTGCTTTGTGCCATACATATCACCAGGTCCTCGCATTGCTAAATCTTCTTCTGCAATTTTAAAACCATCTGTTGTTGACACCATAATATTAATGCGCTTTATACTTTCTTCACTTACCTTGCTCCCGGTCATTAATATACAATAAGACTGCTCTGCCCCTCTACCCACACGACCACGCAATTGATGCATCTGCGACAACCCGAAACGCTCTGCACTCTCTAACAACATTACAGATGCATTCGGAACATTTACACCAACTTCTATAACCGTAGTAGCCACCAAAATATTTGCTTCCCCCTTTACAAATCGCTTCATATTGCGCTCTTTAAGTTCGGCATCCATACGGCCATGAACCATGGCAATTTTATACTTGTCTTCGTTAAACCATATTTTCACCTGCTCATAACCGGCCATCAAACTTTCATAATCCAGCTTTTCAGATTCTTCTATTAACGGGTATACTATATATGCCTGCCGCCCCTTGTCAATCTCACTTCTCATAAATTCCATCACCTTGGCTCTGGTCACATCTCTACGATGCACCGTTTTAATTTCTTGTCTGCCGGGGGGCAACTCATCTATTACTGATACTTCCAAATCTCCGTACATGGTCATTGCTAATGTACGTGGAATAGGTGTGGCGGTCATTACCAATACATGTGGCGGTAATTCATTCTTCTTCCATAGTTTTGAACGCTGTCCAACCCCAAACCGATGCTGCTCATCAATAACTGCCAGACCCAAATTTTTAAATACAACAGTATCTTCAATAAGAGCATGAGTACCTGCTACAAACGACAACGAACCATCTGCTAATGCAGCTAATATGGCTTTTCTCTCCTTACCCTTCACATTGCCTGTAAGTAATTTTATGGTAATTCCCATTGGCTCTAATAATGCCGACATACCAAAATAGTGTTGCTGTGCCAATATCTCGGTAGGAGCCATGATACAAGCCTGAAAACCATTATCCATAGCCAGCAACATAGACATTAATGCCACTATCGTTTTACCACTACCTACATCGCCCTGCAATAATCTATTCATTTGCCTGCCGGTTACGGTATCTTGTCTTATTTCCTTCAATACACGTTTCTGTGCTCCTGTAAGATTGAATGGTAAATAATTATTGAAGAAAGTATTGAAACTATCTCCTACTTTTTCAAACATCCAGCCTCGCTGCACAGTATGCTGCAGGCGCAAACGCGCAATCATCATTTGAGAAATAAATAATTCCTCCCATTTCATGCGGTAGCGAGCCATCTGCTCATGATGCTCCGTATCAGGGTAGTGCAGCCAATATATTGCATGAAACCTGTTACACAATTTATAAGTAGAAAGTATTTCGGGCGGCAACACTTCAGGAATATCGTGCTGTTTTACTTTTTCAAAAAGGCTTTGAGTGATTTTGGCAAATGATCTGTTAGTAATTCCTCTTACCCGAAGCTTTTCAGTAGTAGAATATACCGGCTGCATTCCAGATATATTGGTCTCACTATTCCAAGCCTCAATTTCAGGGTGAGAAATATTAAAATACCCTCCAAACTGAGCAACCTTACCAAACACTATATACCGGCTACCTTCTGCTATGTTTTTCTTTATCCAATTTATATTCTGAAACCATACCAAATCAATACGACCGGTTTCATCATATAAGGTGGCTGTTAGCCGTCTTTTCCTTCCATCTCCTTCTTCAGCAATATTTATGAGTATACCCGCAAACTGGGCAAACTCAGTCGTTGCATTAACAGTACCAATTTTGGTCACCTTAGTGCGGTCGAAATACCGATAAGGAAAATGATAAAGGAGATCTTCAAAAGTAGCTATACCTAACTCCTGGCGCAGCATTTCCCCTCGCTGAGGGCCAACACCCTTCAGGAATTCAATTGGAGCATCTAATATGGATGTACTGTTGCTGATACGGCAAATTTAATGGATAGTCTGCATACCCCATCAATATACCCACACATCGGTATCTGATTTATTTAAAAGAGGGCTAAGTACTCCATCATAATTATCTGCAACAAAAATTATTCTACTTGAAAACAGTCTGCTTTCAAATAACTCGTAACAATTCATTGCCTCCAGACTTTTCTTGTTTGTCAACATCAAAGAATATTGCTCAAATCTTGCACCTATTGATTGATATTTCATGAAGAACAATGGTTGGTTATTCTTTTCCCCGGAAACGAACATTTTATTCAACTTACGATAACGCTTGTCTTCAGTTACAACGCCTTCTACATAAGGTCCAATTAATAATATATTCACTAACATTTTGCCCTTCTCTCTACTAAATTTCCACTCTTCCAGAATAATTAGTTTTTTTATCTTTTTAGTCCTCAACACTGCTAAAATATTCTCTTGCAAAAGTGCAGAATCCATAACAGATCTATTTTTCCACGTTAGTGTATCCTGAACCATATCATAAAAAAGTTGACAGATATCAGTATGCTTACCTAACGAATCAGTCAATTTTAATAATGGTGCGTTTTCTCCTGAATCAGAAAGCATCACTTCCCTAACTACTATTTTACGCCAAAGAATATCCGCCTCTTTAACCTTAGCTGAAGCTATTTTATGCCTTTGAGCAACTGCAACACTGCTCAACAACAATAAAAAAATAAATATTTTACAAGATAAATGATGCATAAAATTAAAGTTACTAAACCTCTGCAAGAGTACTTTCAACATCTATTGCTTTACGTTATTCGCCGGAAATCTCTGAGCGCTGTAAATACCTGAACGACCGCTACAATAATAAGCAGTAAAACAGGCTACTGCAAAGTAGATTACATTGTCCCCTCCAAACAGCTCAATCCCCATTAAAGTACAGGCAATCGGTGTATTTGTTGCGCCAGCAAAAACTGCAATAAACCCTAAACCTGCAAACAAGTCTACTGGCGCACCAAGAATAATGGCTATTGTATTTCCCAATGCAGCACCTATAAAAAACAGCGGGGTAACCTCTCCCCCCTTAAAACCCAAACTGAGCGTAACAACTGTAAATACTAATTTCCACAACCAGCTCCAGGTAGTCACCCCACCTTCATGAAATGCATTGACAATAGATATACCGTTTGCGTGTTCAGAAACAACACCTAGTCCAAGGTAATCAGTTGTCCCTGATAGATAGGTAAGCCCTATTATCGCTACCCCACCTACAGCAGGTATAAGCCACGGCACAGATATATACTTAACAGCCAGTGCCTTGAGTTGATGTGATACATTTGCAAATAAATAACCAGATAAGCCAAATACTACGCCAGCAATTATTACTTTAAAAAAAAGTAAAAAATCAAAATGAAGAAATGATAGATAAGCCGGTACAGAACCTGTAAATGATATTGTATAGTGTGTATGGCGAATACCCCAAGCGCTACATACCATATCTGCAAAAACAGCTGCAATGAGGCAGGGCACCAATGCATCATACTTTATCTTGCCCACTATTAATACTTCCACTGCAAACACTGCCCCTGCCACCGGAGTTCCAAATACTGCGCCAAAACCTGCAGCAATACCCATCATCAACAGAATCCGGATATCAGCCTTAGATAATCGTAATTGCTTCCCAATAAAATTAGCCATACTCCCTCCTATCTGCACTGCCGTGCCTTCTCTGCCAGCTGACCCACCAAATAAATGAGTGATTACCGTGGCTACCAACACGAAAGGTGCCATTCTTGCCGGCACACCTCCGCCTGGCTCATGTATCTCATCAATAATGAGGTTATTCCCTTTGTCTGCGTTCTTCCCGTAGAGCTTGTAAAGAAAATGTATGCATATACCCGCTATGGGCAATAGGAATAATAGCCATGGGTGTTGCCATCTATACTGAGTTGCTACATCAAGCAAATAAAGAAACAAGGCAACAAACGAACCTGTGATAGTAGATACAGCAATTGCGAGCACTGCCCATTTCAGCAAATTCCTGACGACAAGTGTATGTTCGAACGGTTTTTTGAAATATTTCATACCTACAAATTATGGTTACAACACAGCACAAAAATGCAATGTCATTATCTGTAGGCGTCATCAGCTCCAGTTTGAGAGCGGTTAAGTAGGTGGAGCACCATCACCTTTGTTAAAACAAAGATATGTCGTTTATATTAAAAATCACACCCACTAACTTTTGTTTGCTGCATACTACCTTTGCATACTCAATATCACCATCATACAAAACTCATGAACTGGATATTACTCATTATTGCGGGCTTTTTTGAAGTTGGCTTTGCATCATGTCTAGGCAAAATGAAAGAAACAACCGGTACAGCATCTTTACTCTGGTGTCTGGGCTTTTTTGTCTGTTTGTCTGTAAGTATGTCATTGCTATACAAAGCCACACTTACCTTGCCCATTGGCACTGCTTATGCAGTTTGGACCGGTGTCGGAGCAGTAGGTTCAGCATTGGTTGGGATTTTTATATTCAAAGAACCTGCTACCTTTTGGCGGCTGTTCTTCTTATTCACCCTCATAGGCTCTATAGCTGGCTTAAAATTTGTCTCAACCCACTAATTCTAAATACCCTTTCTTAAACTCTCTGCATACGCATCAGGCAATGGACTGTTTTCAATAGCTTTTGCTGCTCTTTCTACATCGTAATCAAAACGAATGAACGCAACATCAATACTTTCTTTGTCAGTTATAGAACTGTGTTCATTGATTGTTAGCAGCACATAACCGCCTCTTGAATCTCCATCTTTGGGTTTTCCAACAGACCCTATATTGATTGCGTGTTTATATCTGATGCTTTCTGCTGAATGCTCCGCTATTATCCTGTGATATGGTTTATGTGTATGACCAAAACACATAATATCGGCATCTGCGTCATTCATAATCCGCAACATACTCTTTTCATCCCTGTCTTCAAATAAATATTCATTTATTTTTCTGGGACTACCATGCACCAGAAGAAGATTCAATTTGTCGTTATTGAGTTGATACTCCACCTTTATATGTGCAGGCAAAGAACGCAGGTAAGCACGCTCTTCATCATGCATTTGCTCATTTGTATATGTGATGGAGATATATCCATTTGCTTTCTCACTATCTGTTTTATATGCGCAACCGCAGTCATTTATTGCCCGGCCTATACCAAAATCATAATTACCTGCTATGGTTGGTATCCTACGTTTTCGTATTTCATTCACCACTTCATTGGGCCATATATTATATCCCACAAGGTCACCAAGACAATAGATTGTATCCGGTTGATGCTTTTCTACATCTTCAAAAAAAGCCTCCAATGCCGGTAAATTGGCGTGTATATCAGAGAATAATGCAATCTTCATATAAAATATTTTTAGCGACTCAAGTAATATTTTTTCCTCAACCAAAAAGCGACATTAACCAACGATATTAATGCCGGCACCTCTACAAGAGGGCCTATTACGCCCGCAAATGCCTGACCTGAATTTATACCAAATACGCCAATTGACACTGCTATTGCCAGTTCAAAATTATTCCCGGCAGCAGTGAAGGAGACTGCCGCATTTTCTGAGTAGTCAGCACCAGCCCACTTGCCTGTAAAAAAGGCCACTACAAACATAATAGCAAAATATACAGTAAGTGGTATTGCTATACGTAACACATCCAAAGGTATTTCCACTACCAACGCCCCCTTAAGGCTGAACATGACTATGATTGTAAACAGTAATGCCACCAAAGTAATTGGCGATATAGCAGGTATATACTTTTTATTGAACCAATCTTCGCCCTTTAATTTCACCAACACAACACGACTCAATATGCCTGCTAAAAATGGGATCCCCAAATATACGCCTACTGTTTTAGCAATCTCTCCTATTGTAATATCCAGATGTAACCCTGTAATTCCTACCAATGGCAGTAACACCTGTAAAAGAAAATATGCATAAACACTAAAAAAAAATACCTGCAACAAACTATTAATACCTACTAACCCAGCTACATACTCACGATTCCCTTCAGCAAGCTCATTCCAAACTATCACCATCGCTATGCACGGTGCAATACCTATAATGATTAACCCGGTCATATATTCGGGATAGTGGCTCAGAAACAATGCTGCTAATGTGAACATCAACAGCGGACCAACTATCCATGTTATGAATAGTGAAACCGCTAACAATTTTACATTTTTGAATGTTTTAGGGATTTTTCCAAAACGAACTTTTGCCAAAGGAGGATACATCATCAATATCAACCCTATTGCAAGAGGGATATTCGTAGTTCCACTGGAAAATGAATTTATTCTTACAGGTACAGATGGCACAAAATATCCTATGGCAATACCCATTATCATCGCCATGAAAATCCATAAAGTAAGGAAACGATCTAAAAAACTTAACCGCTGCCTGCTAGCTGCAGGCGCACAATTATTTGCTGACATTATCAGTTATGCTTTTAATAATTATTACAAAATCAGTATCAATTACTCATGGTAAAATACTAACAACATCCACCACCAGGTGTACAGCAATTTTCTGAAGAACCTAATGTCTTCATTTCTATTTTTTGTTTTGCAGGAGGTATTCCGCATTTGTCTTGAGCCAAACAATTCGTTTGCTTGGAAAGCAACAAAAAGTCGCGGCCATCAAAGCCAAGATTATACTTACCAATTGTTGTATCCTGATATTCCACTTCTACATCCAAATCATCAATACCCAAAACCTTTTCGGACAAAGCAATAATATTGAGTAGTTTACCTGCCTTCAATCTATGTTCTGTATCATTTGCATTCCACAACTGAAAATTTACTATACGTTCATGACGTACGGTTCCTCCACAATCAATAAAATCCTTTGTAATGATTCCTACTTCAGTAACATGAAAATGCTCCGGCACCATTGTGCCATCAGGTAATCTAAAGTTCACACCTTCCGCATTACTCAAACTTGCTTTTATTTCTGATAGTTTCATTGTTTTAATTTTTATTATTAGTTATATATCCATCTTAATATTGCAATATCACGATTGATTTAAACAAAAAAAATCAACAGCAGCTATTGAGTTTTACATCAACAAAGAAACCTGCGAACAACACTTTATATTGTTGCCACACAGTTGTGTTTATACAATAACATACCCGCACACCTTCAACAGTCCCTCTGATTAAACCAACATTCTTCAGTTCTTTTAAATGTTGTGATATAGTTGGCTGTGCTAAACCCAACTCTTCAACCAAATCACCACAAACACAGGTGTCCATCTTTATTAACTTCCGCAATATGGCAATGCGGGCAGGATGCGCTATTGCTTTAGCCATAGCAGCCAATTCAACATCTTTTTCAATAAACAACTCAGTTTTCGAAGCCCCCATATCTATTGCAATATTACGATTGATATTTTAAATTACAGCATTATTTTTTGCTCAGTATATTTGATTAACAAAGTGATCAGATAGTGTGTTTCCTGTTTGACCATACATTAGCTACTGTCCACTTTATACGTTCAGTGAACGGGCGTTGCCTTACATTACAATCTTGTTTCACGCAAATAGAACATGACAAAGGCAGGCACCCATCAGTGTGAACAAACATCTCTACCTGTTCGCCAAAGTTTTCTCGTATCATATCCTCAAGTGCCTTTACTTCATCATGACCCTCATTTATATTAAAATACCAAGGAATAGTTACATGACAATCGAGATGCAAAATGCTACCATACTTTATAATGCGTAGATTATGAATATCCATCCAGTTGTTGCGTCTGTGCTCTTCAATATATTTGACTACTTCTGCAAGCAGCTCTTCATCTGCTTCATCCATAATACCTGCTATTGAGCTTCTCAATATTTTATATCCTGAAATAAAGATAATACCGGCAAATACTACTGAGATAAGACTATCAACCCAGGCAAACCCTGTAAAATAAAGAACGATTAACCCGATAATGATACCAATAGTCCCATAAGTATCGGACTGCATGTGCTTACCAGTAGCAATAAGGGACAAAGTATTATTCTTCTCACCCTTCTTAATTGCATAATAACCAACAATAAAATTGACAACAGCAGTGGCTCCAACTAAGTAAATACCATAATCGAGTTGATGAAAACTATGCGGATGGATAAAATTATTAATAGCTTCATAAACAATAAGTGCGCAGGAAACCACCATCAATATCCCTTCTATGGCAGCAGATACAAACTCTACTTTACCATGCCCGTAAGGGTGGTTTTCATCTTTAGGTTGTGCGGATAAATAAAGACTATATAAACTTATAAAACCTGCAATTACATTGATTGTATACTCAAGAGCATCAGTAAGTATGGCTACAGAATGTGTGAATGCCCATGCTACAATTTTTGCAGCAAATAGCAACACTGTTATTATAGTCAGTCTTTTCTGAAAGCTTAAATTCTCTTTTACCAGGCTCATGTACAACAATTAATGGAATTGCTGCAAAGTTGCCATTTTAATAGCAGAGATAATAGAGAAAATTGCTACAATCACATAATATTATTCATTAACCTTACCCATTGCACTTTGTTTCATCTTATGTGTTGTTTCCTTACCTAAGTATTTTTCAATTGCTTGTTCAATAAGGTAAATGAGCGGAGTAAGTACAATAGCCATAGTAAACTTGTAAGCATAATTTACGAGACAAATTGATAACACTCTTTGATAAGACCAACCCTTACCGATTTTAAATGCTATGAACAATACAATAAAACTATCAACCAACTGAGATACTACTGTCGACCCGGTTGCTCTGAGCCAGACTTTCTTTTCTCCTGTAACCTTTTTTATCTTGTGGAATATCCATACATCAACTAACTGGCTCATCAAAAACGCCATGAGACTACCTACTATTATCCACATTCCCTGCCCAAAAACACTTGTAAATGCAACTTGCATATCCGGAATCCCCGCTTCCTTCTGGCTTCCAACCCAAAAGCCATTGTCTGCTGGTACTTGTATTGCCAAATAAAACATCAAAAATGCATAACAAATAAGCCCGATAGCAATATATGAAATACGCCTTACTGCCTTGGGGCCGAAGTATTCATTGACTATATCTGTCATTATAAACTCAAAGGGCCATAGCAACACACCACATGTAAGTGTAAACGTCAATCCCGATTCTCCAAGCAAAGTAAAAGGATGCGGCGTCACCCCAAATACACGTTCCAGTGAAAACAACTTACCACCTATACACTCTGCTATAAGCGCATTTGCCACAAAAAAGGAAGCAAGTATAACAAACAACTTAGTGGGCTTATCGCCAAGTATTTTATGAATCATATTAGTAACAAAAGTGTGCGTAAAAAATAAAGATACTAACCACTATATATTTAACCCTCCTCCGCTCAATTAATTTAAAAATACCTATATTGCTAAGAACTATTGCAATATGTCTGTCTTCAAAAATTCCCTATCTGTGGTTACCGGTGTCGTAACCGGAATAATACTCATCTCTGTTGGAGAGTATCTGCTACCCCACTTCTATCCTTTCCCCGTAGAAATTAATATCAATGACCGCACTCAACTACAATCGGCAATTCAACAGATGCCGTTGGGCGCATCTCTGTTCCTATTGGTGAATTATGCTGTTGCCTCATTCGTAGCAGGATGCTTAGCTACATTGTTAATAAAAAAGGTACCTGTGAAAAAAGAAATAAACAAAATTAGACCTGCATTAATATGTGGCACAGTGTTTACACTTTCAGGAATATCAAATTCCATTATGATCGGGCATCCACTCTGGTTCTCCGTTGCCAACCTATTTGTTTACATCCCATTTGCCTACTTAGGATATAAACTTGTCAAGCAATAAAGAAGTGCTTTCATTAAGAAATTCATAAAATCAGCAGTTAACGTGCTTTTCAAAACCAAAATCATTCTCTATATCAAAAAAAAATAGTTACTTTATACTTGATTTATCAGTTATGTATAAATTTCTGCTTTCCCTACTTCTTTTACTGATTAGTTTTTCTTCACCTGCCCAACAAATGTTGGACACTTTCCGGCTGTATTTTGATCTCAACGTTCCGGCGCTGAATAAAAACACAGAAAAAAAGATTGACTTACTCATTTACAATGACAAAATCATTTTCGGCAGTACGATAATGGTAATTGGGTACGCTGACTTTCTGGGGTCTGAGCAGTATAATAAAAATCTTTCCATGCAACGTGCAAAAAATGTGAAAGATTATCTTATTCGTTTCGGCATTAATCCGGCAGATATTAAACTATGTGTTGGAAAAGGATCTATTGAAAGGAAAGGAATGACCGATAAAGAAGGTAACCCAATAGACAGAAAAGTCGACATTGTAGTTAACAATAAGTTCAACTCAGAACAAAGCAGACATTTTTCTTCACAGTCTGCAATAGCAAAAACTGCAAAAAACACTAGTAACACTACAACCAATTCGAGTAGTATCTCATCTGGAAAAGCTGCTGACATAAAACAACTGACCAGTCTTAAAGAAGGAGAAACACTACTATTAAGAAATGTATATTTCCCGCCGGGTAGTCATATTATTAAACCTGAATCTTATGAGACATTGGAGAAATTATTCAATATTTTACGTGACAATCCTCGCTTGAAAATAAGTATTGAGGGGCACGTTTGCTGTATACATGGAGATGTTCCTGACGCATTGGACATCGACACAAACGAGCCTGTATTATCTATAAACCGCGCAAAAGCTATTCAAATTTACCTTATCAAAAAAGGCATAAATGAAGACAGACTTCAATATGCTGGTTTTGGTAAACAACACCCCATTATTGCCAACGAAAGATCAGAAGAAGACGCTGAAAAGAACAGACGCGTAGAGGTAAGAATTGTTAGTAATTAACACCCCTTACTTTAACTGAAAATTACAATCCATAACTATGTTTACAGTGGCAGATAACTATCTACAACCTTAATCATAAACTATCAATTTTAGTACACCTATCCTTATGTAAGAAGTATTAAATATGCGAATTATATACCCATATCAAAATGGGTTCCATCAGTTTTATTAAAATACCTCAGCTCAGGTATCACTTAATTAAACCGTAAATGAATAATAAGGAGGTGAATCTAAATGTGGTATAACTAAGAAAAAAAGTATATACAATAAACAAAATAAGCCAACCGGGTAGCACCAGTTGGCTATTATAATAATAGTGCTAATTTGAATACTTATTGTGGGTATATTCTAAGTAACAAATCAAAAATTAATTTGACAATCCTAATCTGTTTTGTGTTGTTCTGTATAATTTATATACGCCGAACAATACACCTGCAGCAATCAGAATCACTGTTCCTCCATCAAGAGGAACGTCCACTACATCCACACCACCTGTATCAGAACCATTATTGTCAAATCCCGCCTGTGCAAAAGTGATTTTTGGCACAACCGTAAAGATTAAAAACATCAAAATGGGTAATAAAAGCAGCTTTGATTTCATAAGGATTTGCTTCATTTTTTTCATATTGGTATACAAATTTAGCTTTTGTTTCCGAAAAAACAACATGTTTAACAATTAAATCACAATTCCGCGTCCACATTCATTTGGGTATATACTAATGCTCAACTTTTCAAAAAAACCACAAAAACTATAAGCCGGATCCTGTATCCTGTCTTTAAAAACAGAATGGTTATCATTTATCTGGGATGTCATTCACACGACACCTCAAGCTGCCAACCCACAAACATCGGGCAAGTGACCCTCAATCGTCTGCTTATTTGGCATTTCAGTACGCAAGGTTTACCCATATACTCTATTACTAAAATATATCGTAGTCTCTTACACTACGTTTTCACCCTTACCACACTCTTTCGAATATGGCGGTAATTCTCTGTGGCACTGTCTGTCAAACTGCTTTCACAGCCTGCCTACCCGTTAGGTAGTGCGCTACTTTGCACTGTCCGGACTTTCCTCTCCAATCTAAAATTGAAGCGATAACCCGCTCTTGTAGTAAAACAAAGATACATAAATAATCTCCTCAAACAAACCCATAACAATTATTTTATCTTAAATATTCAATTAATAAATTATCATTTGGGTATAACATAACACCGAATTACCTTTGCTTATTGGCTTTTACGCCTTACTCCTAATGCAAAAAAAAATAAATATTTTAGCAATTGAGTCTTCCTGCGACGAAACAAGCGCAGCAATCATACAAAATGGTAAAGTACTCAGCAATCATATTGCTACTCAAAAAGTTCATGAACGCTTCGGTGGTGTTGTGCCCGAGTTAGCATCCAGAGCGCACATGCAAAATATTATCCCTGTAATAGACGCAGCTATAATAGATGCAAATATTAATCAGGAAGACATAACTGCCGTTGCCTTTACACAAGCTCCGGGTCTCATTGGCTCTTTGCTTGTTGGCGCATGCTTCGCTAAATCATTTGCTCAGGCACGTAACCTGCCAATTATAGCAGTACACCACATGCAGGCGCATGTTTTAGCACACTTTATTGACGAACAACCTCCATTTCCTTTTCTTTGCCTTACCGTTTCCGGGGGCCACACTCAGATCGTGTTGTGCAAAGACCATCTAAACATGGAAATAATGGGGGAAACTATTGACGATGCAGCAGGTGAAGCCTTCGACAAAGTGGCAAAAATGCTGGGATTACCCTACCCGGGAGGTCCACTGGTTGATAAATATGCCGCACTTGGCGACCCTTTACGGTTCAAATTCCCACTCAGCGAAATGAAAGATTTCGATTTTAGCTTCAGTGGAATAAAAACGTCTATCCTGTATTTCTTGCAAAAAGAACGCAAACTAAATCCTGAATTTGTAGAACAAAATCTAAATGATATTTGTGCTTCTGCACAATATACGATCGTCAAAATGCTCATTACCAAGCTTACAAAGGCTGCAAAAAGCCAAAATATTAAGCATATTGGCATAGCGGGAGGTGTATCTGCCAACTCCGGATTAAGAAAGGCACTAAAAGAAGCAGGTGAAAAAAATGGATGGACTGTGTATATACCTAAATTTGAATATTGCACAGATAATGCAGCGATGATAGGCATTACTGGTTATTACAAATTTCTTAAAGGCGAATTTACAGACCTCGCCATAAGCCCTAGCGCAAGAGCCACATGGGGATAAGTAATACATATTTTCAATTTAAACAATTCCGAATAGCACAGGAAAAATGCGCTATGAAGGTAACAACTGATGCGTGCATACAAGGTGCATGGACGCCAGTAAGCAACAATGTTAGACGCATACTCGACATAGGTACCGGAACAGGCTTACTAGCATTAATGATGGCTCAGAAAGCATCCGATGCTGTAATTGACGCTATAGACCTGGACCACAATGCTGTAGAACAAGCAATAGAAAATAT
The DNA here is from genome assembly GCA_947454715.1 of Chitinophagaceae bacterium. GTDB lineage: Bacteria > Bacteroidota > Bacteroidia > Chitinophagales > Chitinophagaceae > Flavipsychrobacter. The sequence continues at coordinate 25,758 of CANGMZ010000012.1, read as the reverse complement.
TACAGCGTCTGCATGGAGCAACATCATCCATATTTTGGAAAGAGATGCCGCTATATATACCTCAGATATCAAATATGACTTAATAATCACAAATCCCCCTTTTTTCAATAATAGCCTGCTGAGTGGCAAAACTGATAAGGATATAGCTCGTCACACTTTAACTCTTAGTTACAAAACCCTATTTCATACTATAGAGCAAAACTTATCAGATAATGGATATGCATCTATATTGCTCCCTGAACCTGAATCTCAGATTTGGGAAAATATGATTAAAAATAATGGTTGGTTTATTTCGTCTAAACTACAAGTGAAGCACAGAGCGAGTGCGCCGATTAAACGTGTCATCAGTATCATTCAAAGACACGACACACCTACTCAATTAGAAACATTAACTATTCAAGACGAAAACAATATATATTCAGATTATTTTATTGAGTTATTGGCTCCTTACTATTTGAATTTATAGCATTGCGCCGTTCTGTAATAAAGAATAAACTAATCAGCATCCAACCCACCCAAAAAAGATATGCACCAACATGAAACACATCTCGCAATAAACGATGTGTAAAGTCGCTGGAGAAGTCGTTAAAAGTGAAATACAATCCTGCTCCGGCTACCCCCAACAATAAAACATGCACAATCTTGGAGACTACATGGTGCAGATTTTTTTGCAATAAATATTGAATGACAAATAATATAAGCAATGCAACATATACCGCAGTTGCACCCTGCCACCACACTTTAAGGAACTTATATTCCTTGTGCATCATATTTATGCCTATCCTACCAATCCAGGACATATTAGACATAAGAAAACCTGACACTGCAGATAACCCGGCAAGGAAAAATAAAAAGAGAACGGTACGTTTCATATAACAATGACAAGGAGATGCCTCTATAATACAAATATCCCCGGTCGCAACGGCCGGGGATATACAATTAATTATTTCATTGATTCAGCATCCTTAAGGAACTGAGCCAATCCTAGGTCAGTTAATGGATGTTTTAGCAAGCCAAGAATTGATGGCAAAGGGCAAGTGCAAACATCTGCACCGGCTTCAGCACAGCGAACAATATGTAATGGGGTGCGAATAGAAGCAGCAAGAACTTCAGTCATAAAGCCTTGTGAATTGTAAATATTTACAATCTGCTCTATCAACTGAACACCATCCCAACTGCTATCGTCGATACGGCCGATGAAAGGCGAAACATAAGTAGCTCCTGCCTTAGCAGCCAATATTGCTTGTCCTGCAGAAAATACTAGTGTGCAATTTGTTTGGATATCGTTATCCGTAAACCATTTGATAGCCTTAATACCGTCTTTAGTCATAGGTATTTTTACTACTATATTCTTATGAATAGCAGCAAGTTTCTTACCTTCTTCAACCATACCTTCGAAAGTAGTTCCCAGAACTTCAGCACTTACCGGACCATCTACCATTTCGCAGATAGTAAGATAATGTTGTCTGATAGCTTCTTCACCCTTAATCCCTTCCTTCGCCATAAGGCTCGGGTTAGTTGTAACGCCATCTAATATGCCTAATTCATTTGCTTCTCTGATCTGATCAAGATTAGCTGTATCTATAAAAAATTTCATAACAAGTGCTTTTTAGATTGCAAAGGTAGAAAAAACCTTAACCTAAATAAGATTGTTTTAGTTAAATATTACACATTGGCATACTAATCAAATCAATTCTACTCACATCCATTACATTAAAAGAATATCATTTATCAATTAAAGCCTTCTGCTTTAAAAAACAAAAATGGGTAACAGACTAAACTGCAACCCATTTCACAAAATTCTAATTATTCTTATTTGGACTTAACTGGTGCTTTATACTCAAGCCCCATGTTCCACAGCATAAACGCCCATTTGTCAGCATTCTCAGATATCACCATGTCTGTAGGCTTCCCTGCACCATGTCCGGCCTTGGTTTCAATACGAATTAACACCGGTTTATCACAACTTTGACCCGCCTGCAAAGATGCTGCGAACTTAAATGAGTGTGCTGGCACTACTCTATCGTCATGATCACCTGTAAGTACCATAGTCGCAGGATAGCATGTACCTTTCTTCACATTGTGAACAGGAGAATATTTATATAGATAATCAAACATTTCTTTATTGTCTTCTGCGGTACCATAGTCATAAGCCCAACCTGCACCGGCAGTAAATTTGTTGTAACGCAACATATCTAACACACCAACTGCCGGGAAGCAAACCTTAAACAGATCAGGACGCTGTGTTAATGATGCACCCACCAACAACCCACCATTAGAGCCTCCGGAGATTGCCAGATAATCGCTAGATGTATAATGCTCATGAATTAAATATTCACCTGCGGCAATAAAGTCGTTAAAGACATTTTGTTTCTGCATCTTAGTACCGGCTACATGCCATGTATCGCCATACTCACCACCACCGCGCAGATTAGCAACACAATAGATACCACCGTTTTCCAGAAAAGCAACGTTGCTCACACTGAACGAAGGCGTCAGACTTATATTAAAGCCACCATAGCCATAGAGCATTGTAGGGTTCTTGCCATTAAGCTTAGTACCCTTCTTCATGGTTATTATCATCGGCACCTTAGTTCCGTCTTTCGATGTATAGAATACTTGTTTACTCTCATACCCCTTCGGATCAAACTTAACATTAGATTGTTTGTAAACTACTGACGTACCTTTCTTTATATCATACTTAAATATCGTAGGAGGATATATGTAAGAAGTATAAGTGTAATAAGTTTCATTTTCCTCCTTTTTGCCACCAAAACCACTTGCTGTACCTAAACCCGGCAAGGTGATTACATGTTCTTTTTTGCCTTTTGTGTCATATTGAATTACCTCAGATACTGCATCTTTCAGATAGTGTGCAAAAAGCTTGTGACCACATGCACTTACTGTTAATGGAAACTGAGTTTCCTTAATCACATCTGTCCAGTTAGACACTTGCAAATCATTAGCATCTACCTTTATCAGTCTATGGTTAGGAGCGTTCAAATTCGTCTCAATGAACAGCGTACTACCCTCAGAGTATGCAACACTGTGCTCATTATCAAAACCCAACACTATAGGTTTAATTTGTGCTTTAGGGTCTTTTAGGTCTAAAATATATAGTTCATTTCCATAAGTAGCATTAGCTGCAGAAATAATTAAATACTTCTGATCCTCCGTTACACCACCACCAACATAACGACGTGGCATTTTTTCCCCACCGAATATTAATTGGTCGCTGCTTTGAGGTGTGCCTATTTTATGATAATACATTTTATGCTGCTCTGTCTTTTCAGACAATGCACTTCCCTTTGGTTTATCATAACTACTGTAGTAGAAACCATCGTTTCCCTTCCAAGACAAGCCACTGAATTTTACATCACGCAACGTATCATCTACAATCTTTTTGGTGCGGGTATCCATTACAAATACTTTTCTCCAATCTGAACCGCCCTCAGAAACCTGACAAGCTGCAAAAGAACCATCTTTTGTAAATTCGATTCCCTGCAATGAAGAAGTACCATCTGCAGAAAATTGATTGGGATCTAAAAACACCTCAGGTGCCCCTGTTACTTTCTGACGATAAAGTACATATTGATTCTGCAACCCATTATTCTTATAATAATAAGTATAAGCCCCTTCCTTGAAAGGAGCTGTGTATTTTTCATAATTCCACAATTCAGTAAGACGCGCCTTAATAGCCGACCTGAATGGAATTTGATCAAGATAACTATACGTCAATTTATTTTGTTGAATAACCCAATCTTTAGTGTCCTCAGAACGATCATCTTCTAACCAACGATATGGGTCACTGACTGATGTACCAAAATAAACGTCTGTTTGTTGCCCCTGCTTAGTTGTAGGGTATACAACCTTTTGCTGTGCATTTGCTGCCATAACTGATAATAATAATGATGTGCAAATTATCTGTGTTTTCATTATTCTAAATGTTAAATACTGACTTGATATATGATTTGACCCAAAATAAATGCTTTTTCACAACTAATAACATATTACTTTATGTGATTTAAACAAATCATGGCGCAATTGTTGTTATATACTAATGGTAGTTTAACAAGGTTGTTCACATAAGTTAGTTTGCAGACATTATATTTGTGGCTAATTAAACCAGTTTCTAAAGGCACTGAGACGATTTTTTAAAATATTACGAAATACCCTGCTGTCATTGCTGGTGATCATTGTTCTTGCGGTAGTGTTAATTAACACAACTCCCGTACAGAATTTTATTGTCCATAAAACAGCTGATTTCCTATCTCAAAAATTAAAAACTAAAGTTACTGTTCAGCATATTAGAGTTGACTTCCTCAATCACCTGGCCATCAATGGACTATACATAGAGGATCAAGCCCACGACACCCTCTTATATGCCGGAGAAGCTAAAGTACAAATCACTGATTGGTTCCTTTTTAAAGAAAAACCTGTACTACATTACCTTACGCTCGAGAATACATACGTGCACATATACCGGAGTGCAATATCAAATGAATGGAACTACAACTTCATTGCAAAAGCATTCGGAACCAATGACACTACAAAAAGCAATTCCGGGAAACCATTTGAATTTGATCTGGAAACAATTCTGCTTAAGAATGTACGTTTCCACATGGATGATGCATGGGGAGGTGAGGATTTGGATTTCGATGTTGGGAAACTGGCACTCAATGCTAAAAATCTTGATTTCAAAAAGAAACTACTGGAAGTCAATGAGCTTGAGTGTAATAAGTTAGCTATTAATATCAATGAATATACTGCCGGAAAACCTAAAAAAATAAAACCTACTGGCTACATTGAACCTATTGACACTACACCATTCAATTCAGGAAATTGGGCAATCAAAGTAAAAAAAGTCACACTTGATGCCTGCAGCTTGAAGCTGACCGGAGATAAAAAAATCCCTATCCCGGGATTGTTTGATGAAAATCACCTCATCATTACCGACATAAAAACGCTTGTTACAGATATTAATATCGTAGGAGATACCATACACGGTAATGCACAGAACTTATACGCTCATGAGCGTTGCGGAATCATTATCAAAAATCTTAAGAGCAAGATTACAGTATCTCCTGTTGCCAGTATTTGCGATGAACTGTATTTGGAAACCAACCATAGTAAAATACAGAATTACTATGCTATGCACTATAAACGTTTTCCAAACTTTCTGGAATACATAGACAGTGTTGTTATGGTTGGGCATTTACGAAACTCTACTATAGATACACGCGATATTGAATTCTTTGCACCAGAAATGAAATACATACCTGCGGTGGTAACGGCAAGTGGCGATGGTAGAGGCACCGTAGCAAATCTTGCAGGAAAAAACCTTATGGTTTCTGATGGACGAAACATCGTAAAGGGCGACATGACCATGAAAGGTTTGCCTGACATCTACAAAACCTACATCACATTTACCAATGCAGAACTATATACTAATGGTCCGGGCATATTAAAATACGCGCCACAGCTTAAAGACAATCCAAATATCTCTGTAGCTCAGCTTACTCATGCCTACTTTAAAGGACAATATGAAGGTTATATAGATAATTTCTCTGTCAATGGGATGTTGGTTACCAATCTGGGTTCTGTAAATACCAATGTCAAAATGGCTATCCCCGGTTTCGATGCTCAAAAAGCAACGTATTCAGGCACTATAGCCACTGATAATGTACAACTGGGCATGATACTTCAACAACCAATGATTGGTAGTCTAACTTGTAAGGAAGAAGTATCCGGTAAATCATTCAATCCTGACAATGCACAAATATCTCTTGATGGCATCATCAACGAATTTAGCATAAACAACTATCCATATCATAATATCACTACTCACGGTACATTAGGCAAGAAACAGTTTAATGGCAATTTACTTATTGATGACCCCAATCTGGCATTGGAATTTGATGGCGGACTCGACTACAATGACATTAAAAATATCAAAATAAATGCAACAGCACACATGCTGTATAGTAACCTCAAAGCATTGAATCTTACCGGAGATACGGTAACTACTGCTGCTGACTTTGACCTTAACTGCACCGGAAGTAACATTGATAACTTCTCTGGTTATGCTCGATTGTATAATATTGATTTGAAACGAAATGCCCATAAAGTAGCAGTTGACTCAATATACCTGAGTGCGACAACAACACACGATGGCAGTAAAGAATTATCTATTCAGAGTAATGATGTTACTGCAAGTATCAGAGGTAGTTATCAGCTAACCAAGCTTCCACAATCTGTACAGTATTATCTTTCTAAATACATTCCTAATTATATCAATGCACCGGTGACGTTCCCACCTGATCAAAATCTGGAGTTTACTATCACCACCCGCAATATTGATAGCTTACTTGCGGTAACAATCGATGGTGTAAAAGGTTTTGATACTGCAACACTTACAGGTGCATTCAATACAACAGCCCAAAAACTAACCCTCAATGTGGCAATTCCTTATGGTAGCATAGGCAGGTTCCACATGAGTAATATTGCTATAAACGGCGAAGGCACGCTCGATCAATTGGCACTCACTACTAATATAGAAAATGTAGCCATCGGTGATAGCCTCATCAATAGTTCACTCAGCCTTACAACTACGCTTGCTAACGACTCACTCAATTTTACTGTTGCAACAACCTCTCCTGATACCAGCAGTGCGATTACACTAAACGGTCAAATATTGGCCCGCAAGGACTCCCTATTTTTGTCTATCCTCCCTTCTGAATTTTTCCTTAACAGAGCCAAATGGGATATTGCAGGAGGTAGTAAAGTTACTTATACTACTAACTTTTTGCGGGTTGAAAATATCGCCCTTACATCAGGGTTACAGCGGGTGACTGCAAATAGTAGATTAAGCACTGACGATCAGGCACTAGTTATCAATACAGAAAATCTTGATCTGGGACAACTTGGTTATTGGGCAGGATTATCCCCCTATCAACCAGATGGCCGTCTGAACGGGAATATCACCATTGAAAAAATATTCAAGCAGTTTTATATCTCAGCAAATATGAAGGCAACAGATGTGAAGTTTGGCGCTGACACTGTTGGAACGATTAACCTCATAGGCTATTATGATGGAGCAAGAAAACTCATCAATCTGGACCCACAAACAGGAATTTACCGCGACAACTCATCTGTTGTTGCATCAGGCATAATCTCATTTGATAGTACAACTAATCAGAAATTAGATGGAAATATCGTTTTTAACAATGCACAAGTAGCTTGGTCGTCACCATTCCTAACCGGTATTTTCAGTCATCTGGGGGGCAGCGTAAATGGCAATATAAGTTTCAGAGGCACCTCTTATGACCCGCAAATTAATGGCACTCTGGAATTAGCTAATGGTGCACTTAAGTTAGATTATATGGGCTGCTACTACACCATACCTGCAGCTACCGTAAAGATAACCAACAAGCGTATCAGCTTTGGTAAAGTAGAAGCATTTGACATATATAAAAACTTCGCTACGCTATCCGGCTATTTCTCTCACGATCTCTTTAGAGACATGAAGATGCATCTTTCTTTGAGTAGCCCGAAGTTTGAAGTGATGAGACTCACTGCCAATGACAATAACCTATTCTATGGTAATGTAATTGCAAGCATGGACTCATTTACCATAAAGGGACCATTTAACTTCATAAGCTTGCATGCATATAATGCAGCACCGGCAGACAAATCACATATTTACATTCCGGTTAGTAGTGGTGGTGATATTAACACCTACAGCTTTGTATCATTTAAAAACTATGGCCAAAACCAAACAAAAGCTAAACGTCCAAGCAGATTCAAATTAGATTTAGGAATAGATGCCAACCTGAATGACCTTGCAGAGATGACAATCGTCCTAGACCCTGCTGCGGGCGATGCGATCACTGCACGGGGAGAAGGCAACATACAACTCTCGATGCCACCGAGCAATGATATGCGCATAACCGGAACTTATAGTATCAATGAAGGGACTTATGATTTCACCTTCAAAAATCTGGAGTATCGCAGACAATTCATATTGAATCAAGGAAGCACTATCAGCTTTACAGGACCATTTTTTGAGACAGCTATGGACGTGAATGCTACTTATTCTAAAAAAGCAAGACTCTATGATCTGCTTAATGAATCAGAAACCGGCTCAAGTGCCAGCAGCATAATGTCTGATGCAGAAAAAGCAGATGCAAAAGCACCGCAAACAGTAAATGTACTACTGCACATGAAGGGCACGTTAAATAGTCCTCAACTTACTTTTGACATGGAACTGCCTGAAAAACGGTCTATTGGCACTTATGCTCAGACCAAATTTATGCGTATTAATCAGGATGACCGACAGAAATTAGAGCAGGTAGGTTCTCTTTTGTTGATTGGTTCATTTATTCCATCAGATGGATTGGCAAGTGGTGGTGCAGCAAGTAGCTTGGCGCTGAATAATGTAGGTCAATTGCTTTCAAACACTGCTTCAGTAGGTCTTACGAATCTGGTAAATAAATTGCTTGGTGACAACAAACTAAATGTTGACGTAAAGTACAATAATTACAGCTTCACCGATCAGGCATCCGTAGCAGGTAGCTCCGGTATCAGCCGCAACACAGTAAAGGTAGGAGTAAGCCACCCATTCCTTGATGATAAACTTATTGTAGAAGTAGGTAGCACATCTGATTGGGGAAGGCCAACAAGTACAAGCACCACAACTAATTTCAACATTACAGGCGACTTCAGACTTCAATACTTATTGAATCAAACCAGTGGACTCAGGCTTAACGCATTCAGAACCAGCGATTATGATGTAATTCAGGATAAGGACATTACCAGAGGAGGTGTAGGCATAAGCTGGAGAAAGTCGTTCGATGGGTTTGGAGAGTTCTTTGAAAGCAGTAAAAAACTGGCTAAACAAAGACACGATATGCTCATGAAACAATATGAGGAAGATAGTTCGGGAAAACTGGAAACATTGCCTCCTAAGGAATAATTGTTGCTTAGTTATTTGCCGGCAATTTCTTTGAAGTATTGCTCCAAAGTGAGCGATACAACATCCCAGTCAAATTTCGTTTTTATCACGCGCATCCCTTCATTACCAATCATACGTCGTTCCGTTTCAGATGACAATATGGCGATCACACTCTTTGCAAATTCCTGAGGATCTGTCTGCATTACTGCGCCCTCTCCACTCTGAATACCCAAACCACCAAAACCTATATTGGAGCAAACAACAGGAATACCCATAGCCATAGCTTCCAACACCTTATTCTGCGTACCCGCTCCAAAACGCAACGGAGCAACCACTACACTGGCACTATTATACATTGCAGCCAGATCTTTCACAAAACCGGTCACTGTAACATATTCGTTGGCCAACTCAGATACCTTAGGTACAGGCCGCTGACCTGCAATCACAAACTTTACATGCGGCATTTTTTCACGAATAGCCGGCAATATTAACTGAGTAAAATAGATTACCGCATCTACATTAGGTGCGTAATCCATATTACCGGTAAAGAGGATAGTATTGTTGTGGGAATAATCATGATCACCCGCTGTAAATGTGCTCATGTCCACCCCGTTAGGTAGCAGGCGCATATTGTTAGTGTGATGTGTTTTTTGCATATACTCCAGATCTTCCTGAGAGCATACCAGACTCATGTCATATTCTTTAAGTATTGGCTCATAAGCCAACACTCTTTTTTGTTCTATGTTCTCAAATATTGTAGTGAGTAAACCACGTTTCACCGTTTTTCGACGCTCCCAATAAAGAGAAAACGCATCCGGCAAATCAAGAATGCGGGGAACATCTTTTTTACCTGCCAGGTATGGCGACATACGCAGGTGCTGCACATGTATAGCATCAAAGTGTACCCTACCGAGCAACTTAGCCAACTGCAATTCCATTTCCTTACTCTGAAAATAGATTACTTGTAGCGGTTTGCGGCTCAGTGCCCCGGTAAGGCATTGAGCCGCACTTTTCCATTTTGGCAAATACACAAAATGTACTTCTTTGAATATTTTTTCGAGTTCTGCTTTGTAAGATAAATCCTCTTCATTTTGCGCAAAAGTGAGCAGGTACAATTCATGCCTACCCTTCAGCCTTTTGGCGAGGTTAAATATCTTCAATTTATCACCACGATACGGAGGGTAAGGAACCCTGTTGGCGAGGAACAATATCTTCAAAACAGACTATTAATTGGTTATTTCAAGATCTCATGACCTAGCTTATCGCGCTTAGTCTGGAGGTAAAATTCATTATGCTTATTAGGCTTGATTTCTATAGCCACATTTTCAACTATTTCCAGCCCATAACCATTAAGTCCCGCACGCTTACGTGGGTTATTGGTCATGAGCCTTAACTTAGTTGCGCCCAAGTGACGAAGTATCTGCGCACCTACGCCATAGTCACGCTCATCGTTCTTAAAGCCTAATGCCAAATTAGCTTCAACAGTATCTTTTCCTTGTTCCTGCAGCTTGTAGGCCTTCAGCTTATTAAACAAGCCAATACCTCTTCCTTCCTGGTTCATGTATAGCACAATACCCTTTCCTTCTCTTTCTACCATTTCCATAGCGGCTTCCAGTTGGTCGCCACAATCACAACGAAGCGAATGTAATATATCACCGGTAAAGCAAGAACTGTGTACCCGAACCAAAACCGGCTCATCTTTTTCCCACGTACCTTTTACCAATGCCATGTGGTTCTCACCGGTGCTTAACTGCTTAAAAGCATACAATTCAAAATCACCATGCTTTGTAGGCATGTGTACATGTACTACCTCTTCTACCAGCGATTCTACTTTAAGGCGATAGGCAATTAAGTCCTTTATTGAAATAATTTTAAGATCAAATTTCTTAGCTACCTCCATCAACTGCGGCATACGTGCCATAGTACCATCATCGTTCATTATCTCTACCAGCACACCTGCAGGTTCCAAACCAGCAAGACGAGCAAGATCTACAGTAGCTTCAGTATGACCAATGCGACGCAGCACACCACCATCTCTGGCTCTAAGCGGGAAAATATGCCCCGGGCGACCCAAATCTTCAGGTTTTGTGTTCGGGTCTATCAATGCCTGAACAGTTTTAGATCTGTCATGTGCTGATATACCTGTTGTACATCCCTGCCCTATCAGGTCTACTGAAACAGTGAATGGCGTTTGGTGTAGTACAGTATTGTTTTCCACCATCAAGTTGAGTTTCAACTCATCACAACGGCTTTCAGTTAATGGAGCGCATATCAGACCACGTCCGTATTTCGACATGAAATTGATAATCTCGGGGGTAACATTACGTGCAGCAGTAACAAAATCACCTTCATTCTCACGATCTTCATCATCAACCACTATCAGTAATTTACCATTTTTCAGGTCTTCCAGCGCAGCTTCTATAGTATCCAGCATATAAATTCTCTCTAAATGGCTGCAAAGGTACGGTTATTGTTTTTATGGATTAAATGGCTGATTTACAGAATTAGGAATAATGGTATTAGTCGTATCAATATAATGTATGCGAGATAACACATGCCGGAGCATGCCGATAGTTTAAACCTGCACAAAAAATAACGTTTCATTTAAAATAAAATAAAACGAATACAACAATACAGCAAACTATCCGTTATTAATTAATAACATTTAATATTCTAACTTAGATTTAAAAAGCACATTCATTTTTAACTACTACTAAACAACAATTCTATGAAGCCCCAACAAATTTTCCTTTCTGTTCTTGCAGGCTCTTCGCTGATGCTTTCGTGCGCCAAGAATGACACCGTGTCTACCCCAGTAAATGTTGATACCTATTCATCAATCGATGATGTTTTCAGCAAATTAAATCTACAGCCTAAAACTGTGACCATAGATGCCTCAACCGGCGGCAGCTTCTATGGCAACAGTGGTACCAGATACACTTTCCCCGCCTCCGCATTTATTACTACCTCCGGAACGACCGTTACGGGAAGCGTGCAAGTGAAAGTTTGCGAATATCTTAAGAAAGGCGATATGCTTTTTTCCAAAATGCTACCCATAAGCAATGGTGATCCCTTATTATCTGGTGGGGAGATTGATGTATCAGCTACCCAGAATGGAACACCCGTATATCTTAAACCACATACTTTCTTTTCTTCCAACATTCCGCAAGGCACTGCTGCACCAACCGGGATGCAATTTTTTGCAGGTAACCCCACGCTCGATACTACTCAGTTTAAAACAAACTGGGTACAACCCGCACTCGATTCTGCCCATTATAATTTTGTATTTACAGTTTCTACAGATACATTGGGAATAATTTCAGACAGTCTCAGACGTTGTAATGCTGATATGTTTATGTCGTCTCCAAATTACCAGGCCTTCACTGTAACAGCTGCAGTTGGCGGAGTCACAATAAACACTTCAGATAAGGTATTCGGCTATACACTTTATGACAATTACAAATCAGCTTGGCCACTCGGTTATATAGGAAGCTATTCTGCTGGGGTATTTTCAGAAACCCACATACCCAATATACCTGTGCATTTCGCATTATTTACATTCCTTGGCGGTAAGTTTTATGGTGGTACACTGGGTGTAACCCCTACAACCGGAAGTAACTACACTGTAAATCTTGTGGAAACAGATCCCGTGGTGTTCAAAACACAACTAAACGGACTTTAATAATTTGCGCTATATAATCACTGCCGGTGTACCGCCTCAATCGGTACACCGGTTATTATAATATATTGAATTTAACGTCAACAGGCGTGAATAATGACCCAGACACTATCTCAGAATAACAAGAATAATTGGTTGCATATCGGTTTTTTAATAACAACCATTTGCTTTGCCTACTTTAAAGTACTACATGCACCGTTCTCATCTTGGGACGATGGCGAATACATTGTAACCAATCCTGACGTTCATGGCTTTTCATTGACCAATATCTCAGACTGGTTCTCCCGATTTTATATTGGCAATTATCACCCGCTCACCATGATGTCGTATGCAGCCGATTTCACTTTAGGCAAGCAATCTCCGTTTATCTACCATCTCTCCAATTTGCTGCTGCACATCACCAATTCTCTTATTCTGTATCATCTTATTACAAAATTGCAACAAAACAGGGTAGTCGCTCTTTTTACAGCTTTGATCTTTGCCCTCCATCCGTGCCAAACAGAATCTGTATCCTGGATAGCCGAACGTAAGACTTTACTATGTGCCCTTTTCTATTTCCTTGCACTGCTTCAATATGCAACATATATTTCAAAACCGAGCAGATACAAATTATTGCTTTTATTGTTATTGGGCACAGCAGCAATGCTTTCGAAAGGATTGGGAGTAGTCTTACCTATTTCATTACTCGCTGTGAACGTATGGATGAACAAGAGCTTGAACATGAAAAAATCATGGACAATCTTCCTGCCATTATTATTAGCGGCTATAACGTTGGGGATTGTTGCCATTTGGGCACAGCAATCTGGCCAATGGCTGAACCTGCATCCCTATGGAGTGGCAGATACCCTACTTTTGGCAGCAGATGCTTATACAAGGTATATTGCTCATCTTATTATGCCGTTGCACCTCTCCGTCATCTACCCTTATCCACAGTCCATCGGTCACGCACAGTATTTTTCTCTTTTTATTGCAGCAGCAGTCCTTACAGTAGGCATAATCGGCTGGCGCAGACAGTGGCACATATTAAGTGGTGGCATATTATTTTTCTCTGTAAATATTGTTCTGGTGCTGCAATTCATAAATTTTGGTGAATACCTGATGGCAGATCGATATGTGTACATAGCCGGTGTAGGAATTATTTTTCCATTGGTGTATTATCCGGTAAACTGGTTACAGAAAAATCGCAAACACAAAGTGGCTATTGTATTTTTTACTTCTATATCTACAACCCTCGCTGTTGCGACATTTTTCAGAAACGATATATGGATGTCTGAACTTGCATTTACTAATTCAATGCTTAAAGAATTTCCGGAGTCGGCCGCTGCACAATACAATGTTGGCGCACTATACATGCGAGACGGAAATAATAAAGAAGCAGAAATACATATTGCCAAGGCAGTACATATTGATCCATTAAACTACAAAGCATGGTATAATATGGGTATTCTATGGCTTAAAGAGAACAGAATAAATGAGTCGCTCGATGCATTTAATAAATCGCTGCAAATTCACCCACATCCCGAAGCGTACTTTAATAGAGCGCTGATATATATGGGGACAGGTAAAAGCGCAAACGCACTAACCGATGCCGAGAAAGTACTGGAGACACAGCCTGCCAATGCACGAGCATGGTATATAAAAGGAAATTGTGCAGAACAACTTGGCGAGATCGGACCATCCATTGATTACTACTCCAAGGCCATACGCTATGAAGATAACGAACCCCTATTTTACCTGCACAGGGGCCTGGCATATACCAACACAGGGCAATATGGACTGGCTGGAGCAGATATAGATAAGGCGCTTTCACTGGACAATACAAACGCAACAGCATATTACTATCGTGGTATTCTAAAATACAAGTCAGGGAATTCACCTTGTGATGATTTCAAGATTGCAATCGCCAGAGGCTACGCACCTCCAGCCGATGTTATGCAAAAACTATGTAATTAGGGCAAATACAAAACGTAATAGAAATTTATCATACCATCTTCAAAATCTACAATACCACCACATAGTTTTACACCATATATTTCGTACCTTTGCACCCTCAAAAACAGATAGAAAAGAGTTATAATAGCTGTCTTGACTATCTACCTACTACAATATTATGATTACTATTAATAATTTATCGCTTCGCTACGGCAAGCGCGTGCTGTTTGAAGATGTGAATACCCGATTTACGGAGGGTAATTGTTATGGCATTATCGGTGCTAATGGAGCCGGTAAATCTACATTCCTGAAAATAATCTCTGGCGAGATAGAGCCTACCACAGGTAAGGTTGATATCACCAAGGGGCAGAGAATGAGTGTACTGAAGCAGAACCACTACGAGTTTGATGAAATTTCTGTACTCGAAACTGTAATGCGCGGTAACACTACTCTTTTCGAAGTAATGCAGGCTAAAGATGCCATATATGCTAAAGAAGATTTTACTGAAGAAGATGGCATTAAGGCAGGTGAGCTTGAGGGTTTATTTGCTGAAATGGACGGCTGGAACGCAGAAAGTGATGCAGCTACCCTATTGAGTAACCTCGGTATAAAAGAAGTATACCACAGCAAGCTGCTTAAAGAACTGGATGGTAATCAGAAAGTACGTGTGCTTTTAGCGCAGGCACTGTTTGGTAATCCGGACATTCTGTTGTTAGATGAACCTACCAATGACCTTGATCTGGAAACAATTGGCTGGTTAGAAAACTTCCTGGCTGATTATGAGAAGATTGTATTGGTTGTATCGCATGATCGTCACTTCTTAGATACTGTTTGTACACACGTTGCCGATATTGACTTCGGTAAGATTAACACATTCACAGGTAACTACTCTTTCTGGTATGAATCTAGCCAGTTGTTATTAAAGCAACGTAGTGATCAAAATAAGAAAGCTGAAGATAAAATAGCTGAATTAAAGGACTTTATTGCCCGTTTCTCGGCTAATGCATCTAAGTCTAAACAGGCTACAAGTCGTAAGAAAGCATTGGATAAAATTAAGCTTGATGATATGGTTGTTTCTAACCGTAAATATCCGGCGATATTGTTTAACAATCAGGTACGCGAAGCAGGTGATCAGATTATTGAAGTAAAAGGATTGGGAAAAACAGTTAATGGTGAAGTACTGTTCAAAGACATCACTTTTGACTTGAAACGCGGACAAAAGATTGCGGTTCTTTCTGCCAACTCTTTGGCAACAAGTGCATTTTACCAGGTACTTTCAGGTGAGGACAAAGATTTTGAAGGTAGCTTCAAATGGGGTGTAACAGTTACACCTACTTACCTGCCAAATGACAACTCTAATTATTTTGCCGGTAACGACGACAACCTCATTGACTGGTTGAGACAATACTCAGAAGAAAAAGATGAAACCTTCATCCGTGGATTCTTGGGCAGAATGTTATTCTCAGGAGAAGAAACATTGAAAAAGTCTTCAGTGCTGTCCGGTGGCGAAAAAATGCGTTGTATGTTGAGCCGCATGATGATGCTGAAAGGTAATGTGTTAATGCTTGATGAGCCTACCAACCACCTTGACTTGGAAAGTATCACAGCCCTGAACAATGGCATGAAAGACTTTAAGGGAACCATCCTTTTCACAACACGTGACCATGAATTGGCTAATACAGTTGCAGACCGCATCTTGGAAATTACTCCGGGTGGCCTAATAGACCGCGAAATGACCTTCGACGAATACATGACCAACGACCGTGTTAAAGCACAGCGTCTTGAATTGTATGGCGGAGTAATTGCTTAATTAAGTCATTTTCAAATCTCTGATATTTAATCCCGTCTCCTTTGGAGGCGGGATTTTTGCATCCCAACAATTGCGTCGTTAAATTTTTTTTTCGTATTTTCTCAACCAACACTCCCTCCCCAATAACCCATTACCGCTCAACATACTATACCTTTTTACCGTTAGAGTTTTCACCCTTTTAACATTTTAGCCTATCTTAGCCCCATGCAAAAAATACTGATAGCTAACCGTGGTGAAATAGCCATGCGTGTAATGCGTACCGCAAAGGAAATGGGTATTAAAACAGTGGCCGTATTCTCTGAAGCAGACAGGAATATGCCTTTTGTACGTTATGCTGACGAGGCAATATGCATAGGCCCGGCATTGTCCGCTCAATCATATCTTCGTGGCGAAAAAATAATAGCTGCAGCAAAACAAACAGGTGCAGATGCTATACACCCCGGTTATGGCTTCCTTAGTGAAAACGCTTCATTCTCAAAGGCAGTAACAGATGCCGGACTTATATTCATTGGCCCATCGGCTCATTCTATTGAGATGATGGGAGACAAAATATCTGCAAAACAAGCAGCAAAGAAATTTGATGTACCAATGGTTCCGGGTACCGAAGACCCTTTGCGCGATGTTGCAGAAGCAAGAGAGATTGCCAATCGTATTGGTTTCCCAATCCTCATCAAGGCCTCTGCAGGTGGAGGAGGTAAGGGTATGCGTGTTGTTGAAAATGATGCAGAACTGGAACAACAGATGCTTACTGCAAAAAGCGAAGCACTGAATGCATTTGGCAACGACGCTGTATTTATAGAAAAATATGTTGGTGCTCCACGCCATATTGAAATACAATTGATGGGAGACCAACACGGTAACTATGTGTATTTGTTTGAGCGTGAGTGCTCTATACAGCGCCGTCACCAGAAATTAATAGAAGAGGCACCATCTAGCTGTCTTACAGAAGATATCCGTCATCGTATGGGCGAATGCGCTGTGGCTGTGGCGCGTGCCTGCAACTACTATGGCGCAGGTACTGTAGAATTCCTGGTAGACGAGGACCTGAATTTTTACTTCCTCGAAATGAATACTCGCTTACAAGTGGAGCATTGCGTTACAGAAATGATTACAGGTGTAGACTTGGTAAAAGAACAAATCAACGTTGCCAGAGGCAATAAACTTTCTTTTACACAGGCTGATTTAAAAATCACCGGACATGCAATAGAATTGCGCGTATGTGCAGAAGACCCTTTAAATAATTTCTTACCAGATACCGGCACATTAGAAATGTACCAGCCTCCTAAAGGACCTGGCGTTCGTGTTGATGATGGTTTTGAAGAGGGAATGGCAATTCCAATTTTCTATGATCCTATGATTGCTAAGTTGATAGCTTATGGAGCAGACCGCGATGAAGCAATTGAAAGACTTTGCAGAGCCATTGATGAATACCATATTAAAGGCATTAAGAATACGCTTGAGTTCGGCAAATGGGCTGTTCGCACAGAACCATTCCGCACTGGCCATTTTGATACTAAATTCATAGATAAGTATTATAAACCTGAGTACCTATTGGTAACTGACGAAGGAGCGCAACAAGTTGCTGCATTGTTAGGCGCACATATTTGGGAACAGGAAAAGAAACCTGAATTGGCAACAGCAACTTCAGGACAAGTAAGTAAATGGAAATTGAACCGTAAATAAGCTCAGCCGCTAAATCATGATTACATCAGTGAAATAGTTTATTTTTGGTGCAATTATGCCACAGGATGTCGCTACTCAGGTAGTCCGCCTATTTATTTTTTGACCTAATATCATTAATGTCGGTATCGTATCAGATAAAACTACCTCAATTCGAGGGCCCATTTGATCTGCTTCTATTCTTTATAGAGCGGGATGAACTGGATATATATAATATACCCATTACTGGTATCACCAATGAGTTTCTGGTATATATCAAATCACTGGAGGCATTAAATATTGAACTGGCAAGTGAATTCATATTATTTGTATCTACACTGATGCGCATAAAGGCAAGAATGTTGTTGCCTCGCAGAGAAAAAGATGCTCATGGCAATGAAATAGATCCACGTCAGGAACTGGTAGATAAAATATTGGAATACAAGCGCTTTAAAGAAGCATCAGAAATAATGACAGTCATGGAAACTGACCGGCTGATGCAACAAAAAAGAGGCAATATCAATACAGAGCTACACGAACTTGGCGAGAACTATTCTGAGGGCACTGAAATACAAGCAGTTACAATGTACAAGCTGCTGCAGGCTTATGAAAAAGCCATCAAGCGTTTTAACGAGCGCATGTTCAAACCGCAACACGTAGTTGTAAAATATAATTATAGCCTTGAGGGGCAGCGTGTATTTCTACTCGACCACCTGAAAGAGAAAAAGCGTATTCCGTTTGAAATGCTTTTTGACACCTGTGAAAACAGGATACATGCTATATTCACCTTTCTGGCTATGCTCGAATTAATTCAACAAAAATATTTGGGCATATTAGTGGGTGAAGGCAGAAATAATTTCATTCTGGAATGGAATACAGAAAGCATGGAGGGCGCAGATGTGACAGTTGAGATAACTGAAAATACAGAACTGCCGGATAGCGTATTGAAAGAAGACAATGCTACTGACAATAGTAATCTGGCACAGTAATTGATCATAATAAAGTATAACAGGTCAATCTGTTTACTAAATCCCCAAAGCACTGTCGGACAGTAGCAAAGGGGTATTTTAGTTTTAGGGGGAAAAGTGAATATTATCTTTTACTAAGGCGTATACTGATAGCACCCAATATCATTATGACCACTTCTCGAATTTCCGTCCAAATCGGCACTTATGGCAGTTATTATTGCACCATTACTTATTGCGGGTGATGAAGACGTAAGGTGAAAATCGTTGTTCGTAATGTTCTTGAACAGAGGATCCTGATTAACAATATTGCCAGATATATGAATGAAAGACAGGTCTATTACAGAACCGATTTTCAACAATGAATGATCTAAGCGCACACTTGCCGGAGTGCCGGAAACCTGATCACAAATAATCTCACTATCAAGTGAGCCATATACGATACAGTTACGCAAAACCGCATCTAAAGCACCATAATATATCTCGGTACTACTCACCTGAAAGTAATTAAGAAGAACAACAGTGTGATTACTGCGATGATCTAAACTTACTGCCACATCACCGTAATTAGCAAATGTGCAATTCGTCATTGAGTCATAACCACCCTGAAGACTCACCAAAGCCTCAGCGCCAGTAGTACCAACAAATGTATTAGTTGCGGTAACATTACCTTGCCAGTTAAGAATACCATAACCAATCGAGTTTTTAATGATGGTGCTATTGATGGTCACATGTGCACCTGAGTCAACTTCCATAGCAGCAGGCTGGGCATAAAAGCCACGGTACATAGAGCCACCACCACAATTCTTAATAACTGTCTTTTTAAAAGTACCCGTACTGCCTGTCACAAAATAGAATCCCCCCCACTCTCCCGGATAACCCAGATAACCAAAGTAATCACGGTCTAATCTATCTCCTTGAAAAACAACACTATCAGCAGGTGCTACGGGTGTAGGGTTTACGTTCATCGTACCGAAAACAAAGAACCTTGCATCCTGATGCATATATACTTTGCACTTTGCAGGGATATTCAGCGTTGCTCCCGGCCCTACAACACAAGAGTGCAATACTACATAGGGTTTATCTGTTAACCAGTTGTTCGTACCTGACAAGCTATCACTTACTATGTAATGTGCATTTTGCCCGTAAGCCACAAAAGGGACGGAAAAATCCTTACCGTTTAATGTAGCAATAAGTTCATCTGTTACAATAAAAGGAGTACTTGTATCCGTTGGATTTATATTTACGGTTGCAAAAACATAAATACTATCATGAGCTGCGATGTTTATGTTATTGACCACATTGCCTGTAAAGCCATCAACATTGATATGAAAATATGAGCTGTTACCATTCTTCAACTTAACAGTGCTGAGTGTAATCGGCTCATTTTGTTTATTGTATATCAATATACCGGTCGTAAAACTACCTGCAGCAGTAAAAACAGTATCAAAACTCAAAGTATCATCAGAAAAAGTAACGACGCCACCCGTAGTCAAAACACGTTGTGTTTTGCGGCAGGATGGAGCACACATCAGAAAAAATATAGCAATAGCAACTGTTATTAATGAAGCTGTTTTGAAACGCATGGATGTAAAAATAGTGAACTGTAAGGATAACGGATAAAAAGAGTGGATATTACTTATGTGAAGCAGAGAATTAGGGTTAATTTTGTAATCTCAACATGCGATACATCACTTTATTCTCCGACTTTGGACTGCAAGATGCCTCTGTGGCTATTGCAAAAGGTGTACTCATGCAGCATGTACCGCTCAACAGATTAATAGATATAAGCCACGAAGTTCAACCGTTCAATATCCATCAGGCAGCATACCTGTTTGGTTCGGCATATAATAATTTCCCGAAAGGGACTGTTCACCTACTATTGTTTGATATTTTCTCCACTACTAATCCTCGATTAGTTTTGTCAAAATATGACGGGCACTATTTCTTATCGCCAGATAACGGCTTGTTATCCTTATCACTAAAGACAACAAATATAGACTCCTGGCTTTGTCTAGAGCTACAAAACAATCATTCATTTCATAATTGGCTACATAAAGCAGGAGAAGTAATATCGTTATTACAAAATAATGAAACAGAACAACTGGGGTTAATCCCCTTCCAGTTATTACAAAAAAACAAACTACAAAAAACTGCAAATACAATAGACGACATTGAAGTAATTCACATTGACGAGTTTGAGAACGTAACAATTAACTTCACAAAGGAACAATATGAACTTTTGTCACAGGGTAAAGAGTTTTCTTTAAAATTCACATTGGTTGAAGAAATCAATGATATTAAACAGAACTACAGTGATGTCAAAGAAGGTTACAAACTCTGTCGTTTTAACAGTAATGGCTATCTTGAGATATGTCTGAACCATGGAAGAGCTGCAAGCTTATTCGGGTTAAAGCTTGGAGGGAAAAGCAATAACATAAAAATTAGTTTTAAATGATACTCAGAATAGTTCAGATGACATTTAAGCCTGAAAACATCGAGGCTTTTGTTACCTTATTTGAAGACAGAAAAGATAGAATAAGAGGCTTTGATGGTTGCAGTCATTTAGAATTGTGGCAAGGAAGTAATGATCCAAACGTTTTTTTTACATATAGTAATTGGGAAACCGAGCAAGACCTGAATCATTACCGATACTCGGAATTTTTTAAAGAAACATGGGGTATGACAAAAGCATTGTTTTCTGAGAAACCTCAGGCATGGAGTGTAGTGCAAAAATCAATAGCGGGTAATCCTTTATGAGAAATACCCGCTATCAATAGCTAATTCTTGCTATTACTATAAATGTTGTAACAATTTTAGTCTTACTTCTTTCAGATCATCACTCGTAACCGACAATTTTTGTCTGGTAAAATTGAGATCATCTGCTGAGTTTATAGGTACCAAATGCATGTGTGCATGTGGCACTTCCAGTCCAACAACACTTATACCGCAACGATTGCATGGGAAAGCGAGTTCAATTGCTTTCGCAATTGGCTTTGCAAACACCAACCATTCAGACAAATAACGATTATCAACATCAAAAATCTTATCCACTTCTACCTTAGGCACAACTAATACGTGCCCCATGCGAATAGGTGTAATATCAAGGAAAGCAATAAAATTGTCGTTTTCAGCAATCTTGTGGCATGGAATATCCCCGGCAATGATTTTCGAAAAAATGCTGCTCATATTTATGCTGATATGTGGTCTATCTGAAACTTAAAAGTACCACTAGGCGCACTTACTTCTGCAATCTCACCAATAGCTTTTCCTAATAAACCTTTACCAATTGGTGAAGTAACAGATATTTTACCTGCTTTCAAATCAGCTTCACTTTCAGAAACAATCTGGTAAATTAACGTTTTCTTACTTGTGAGATTGGTAACCGTTACTTTACTGAGTATAGATACTTTACTAAGATCCAGGTCTTTAACATCAATTACCCGTGCATTCAAAATAACGTGTTCAAGCTGAGCTACCTTAGCCTCATGATGTCCCTGAGCTTCTTTAGCGGCATCATATTCAGCATTTTCTTTCAAGTCACCTTTTTCTCTTGCTTCGGCTATCTGCCTGGCTATTTCAGCACGACCTGTAGTTTTAAGCTTAGTTAACTCTTCTCTCATCTGAGCTAAAGTCTCCTTTGTCAAATAATTCAATTCAGACATTGTATCAAAAAATTTATTGCAAACAGAAAAAAAATACAACGCCTCCGTAAAACAGAAGCGTTGCAAGACAAAAATACGAAAATATAAGTAATTGAAAACTTAGAGCGGGTAACTATACCCCAAAGTGATTAATCATCACTTTTCTTGCTGCTAGCTCCACGAGTGAATCTCAAAGAGATCATGTGAACACCATTAGCAGGACGCTGAGTTGGTCTGTAAGAATAATCGATTGCTAAACCTGGACCAGTAGCACCGATACGAGTCTGAACAGTAGCACCAGCAGATAAACCTACATACATTGTATTAGTAGTTTCTGAATTACCGATACCTTTTTCATATCTGTAAGCAGCACGAAGACTGAACATGTTTTTGTAAGTGTACTCCGCACCAACACCAATGTAGTCATTGATGAATGAGTTAGAAGTAAAGCTACCCATAACAGTAAGCTTGTGCATTGGTGTACTATCTGCAGAAACGAGGTGATTTTCGTCTAAGTAGAAATCATAAGATGCCGCAAGGTTGAGGTAAGTAGGCATACTAAACTTATCAGAAGGCGCATTAACAGAGATCGTATATCCAGGAGAAGACTGAGACTGCTCTGCATTAACTGCAAAACCTGTACCCGAGAATCTCATGTTAGTACCCAAGTTACGCAAAGTAACACCAAGGTGGAAATTGTCTTTCTTACCAGTGATATATTGGATACCACCTTCAAAAGCCAAACCTAAAGCATTGATATTACTAATCTGTTCAGAAACGTAAGTTGCAGCAGCACCTGCATTGATATGCGTAGAGAACTGACGAGCAAAACCTAACTGAACATTCAAGTATTGTGGGTGGTAAGTACCATAACCATCTGGATTGAAATAATCTGTTGCAGGGATATCACCAAAACTCATTGACATGATATTCAAACCTATAACATTACCGTTACCGATGTTCTGAGCAACTGCAAGATTATTGATGTTTACACCAGAACCTGAAAGATAAACGCCATGAGACAAACCAACCTCAGTAGTGCTATCTGCAGCCAAACCTGCGATGTTGCATTTCATAGCTTCAAGACCACTAACGTAAGCACCGTTCATACCAAAAACACCTGTAGAACGAGCCCATGGATTAATGATCAACTCCGGTGCACCTGACTGGCCTATACGATCTTTATTGCCGGCGAATGAAGTAAAAGAAATACCCAAAGCGCAGATGGCAAGAATGGTGCTATTTGAAATTTTTTTCATATTTGTGTGCTTAATGTATATTTATTGGCAGGGAGCAGTTGCTCCCTGCCTGTAAATGAAAATTAATAAGTTGTAGCATCGATCGGGCGCATAGCACCAAACCATTTCAATACTACTTCACCAATACCTTCTGCCTGAACATGCATCAAATACATACCACCAGCTATCGGCAAACCTGCAGAGTTACGAACATCCCAATCAAGATAAGAAGTGTTTGGATCGCTCTTAGAGATTGTACGAACCAATGTACCATCAAGAGAGTAGATGTGAACAGTAGCACGAGCAGGAAGATTAATGATCTTAACCTTTGTATCGTAACGGCTAGTTTCGTAACCTGAATAACCATAATAAGGATTTGGTACAGACTTGATTCTATCTAACAACGCACTCTTATCAGGATTATCTGAAGCTGCTCTTGGAGCAAGATCAGTTGTAGAGAATGTGTAGTAAGGGAATGCAGCATGACCGGCAACAGCATCAGTTAACGTAGTCGTATCTACCGCAGTGTAAGGAGCGTAAGGACGGTTAACACGGAAACGTAAAGTTGTTTCTGTAGGAATTAAACCATCTTTAAGACTTAACAATGGAGAAGCTGCGTTAGCTGTAGGTATACCAATCCATCTTGCATTTGCATACGCCTTAGCCAACAATACGTTAGTAGGAGCAGAAACCTTAACCTGAGCTACGAAAGCAGAATCCTGATCGTATTTAGTACCCAATACATAAATAACATGTTTACCACCGAAGATAACTGAGTTATCATAAGAACTGAAGATACGGCTTGTAGGATTCCACAACATATCAGCACCATTGTCTTGAGACAAGTAAGAGTCTTCACCGAATACGATATTCAAACGCTTACCTGTGTTCTGATCAATTGCATAACCAGGGAACCAAGACATACTCATATCAGATGCTGCACTAGAATAAACCGGGCGGCCTTGACCATCAATATTACCGTTCCAACCAGCATGCTTTCTAAGATAGAACTTGTTAGCACGATTTTCAGCAAGCAATGAATCCTCTTGTTCTTCAATAACTGCAACTCTTGTCCACTTGCTCTTATCATTAGTAAACACAAGGTTTACGTCCGGAAGAAGCGCCATAGAAGCCGCAGTTTGGTTAGATGTGTTATAAGCAACTTGGAAACCGCAAAGTGTACCACTACCATAGTGTCTACCAGAATAAGCAGCAGCTAAAGCATAAGGAGCCCAAGTTCCTTTTGCAGGAGTATAGTTGGTGAACAAGTTTTCATAAATCTGGAAAGTATCTAGCTTATTATCATTGAAATCGCAAGGGTTAGTTAAGCTATAAGTATTAGAATAGCTAGCTTTCTGACCTGATCTGATCCAGTTAGCAAAACTACTATCTTCCTGATCAGAAACACCTGCTAACCATGGTTTAGATTGATCAGCAAAAATGATACTAGAAGTGATATAGCCATTTCCTTTATCTTGTTCACCACCTGGAGCTTTCACTTGCTTTACATTGATAGAAAGACCGTATTTTTCAATAATCTGTTCATTGATAGAAGAGATATCTCTTTCACTGTATATTGTTTCAACAGCAGCACCATTTTTCTTAGCAGTTAATGACCAAGTTGCAGTAGTGCTCAAGTTAGTACCCGTAAGACCACCGTTGATTTGGAAAACCCAATCCAAAGCAGGAACCTTAACCGGATCTACAACAGTTACACTGATAGGACCCTGACCTTGATTGTAAACAGCCGCATTAACTGAATCATCTTTCAAGATAGCATTAGTAGAAGCATCACTTAATTCTACAGTGTTACCACCGTTACCAACACCTTCAACACGAGTAACAATGATACCTGAACCGAAGTCAGCATTCAAAGTA
>CANGMZ010000011.1 GCA_947454715.1 Chitinophagaceae bacterium | reverse complement strand
GTACTACATCAATAACATTTGTAAGAATAGATGATGACGGACAACCAACAGCGATAGGCGAGACTGTAAAAAGAAACTATGAGCGTTCAAAAGCAGTATTACTGCTTGAAGAAATGGCCGGGTAAATAATTATTATGCTTTGATATCCATCGTAGATAAAACAACAGAGGGTCGCAATTGCGACCCTCTGTTGACTATGTTTTCTTTTAAAAAGGGAACCTTATTTCGCTGCTGTTAGCTGAAAGGAACTGTAAAACTGCTTTACTGCTGCAAGATTTTTTGCACCGGTCATGTAGCCAACCTGTAGTATATATATTCTGTTCCTTACAAGAAATACGTTCATTTCGAATGTAGCTCCTTTATCTTCTATATTGATTACGGCATGTCTACCCGGGTAGTTTTTATAACTGATTACTTCTTTCTTTACAGTAGTGCCGCCAACGTTTCTTGCTGCACCGGCTATAGTGCTGTTAAAGAATTCTTCAAGATCATCTTTACTCAGATTGCCATTTAAAATGCTATCGGGATAATCTGAATATACAGACATGAACATCTTTACATCATTATCATCAGACTGTAGCATAGCCATATTCATGGTTAAAGTACCTACAGCCGTTTCAACTGCCTGACTGTTCTCTTGCGCTTTACCCGGCATAGACACTTTATACCCTCCTGCTTTGCTTTCATAAGCAACCCATGCACCCGGAGCAAAACTACACAACAGTACTACAGCCAGTATACCGCATAACTGAATTATTTTTTTCATTTTATCTGTTTTAAAATTTTGATTAGAATAATTGCGCAGTAAAATACAAACTATAATCTACTAAGTAACTACGCTATTGAGTTATTGTTTTCTTGGTTCTCTTATTTTTCCTTTCGCTTTTTACTGATATTCACAGCTCTGGATACAACACCATTTTCAGGGTCATCAACTTCAATTCTTATCTTATTCTTTCCCAACTTAGTAATCAATCCTTCATAGGCCATCAGCTCCTTTTCACGTTCTATAGTTGTCGTATCACTGAGTTTGATTACAGTGTCTGTAAAGCCTTTCATTCTCAATGACCTGTTGACCAAGGGTAAAACAGGTAGTTGCCAGTCGTGAATAGAAAACGAATATAACTCCTCCCATTTATTATTTTTATAAGTTACTATATGGCAGGTATTACAACTCGACCAGTCTAAATAATTGATAACATACGCTATCTCATCTGTTCCATCATTATTAAGATCCCCTTCATTTTTTATATATTCAATCCCATCTACCTGAGCGTCTGCACCTATATGCAGTGTATCAATTAAGAGATTACTACTTGTAATAAAAGAGATGGGTTGTAATTTAGCATTCGTGTCAATCGCATCCCCCATATCTTCCATACCATCATAGTACTTATTCATCTCCTGCTTACTCAGGTCACTAATGAAGTGCTCTGTGAGGGTATCTTTTTTACCATCACCATTAAAATCACCATAAATAATGAATCTATAACCAAATATGCCGGTTATTTTTTGCTTTGGTGTTTTTCTTGCGGTAGTATCATTAGTTACGATTTGCGGCAGCTTCTTTATATCCATCCTGTCATCGCAGGAACAGCAAATACAAAATGTAATAATCTGCAACAGGTAATATCTCATACTTATTATAAAGATAGTATTGTTATACAATAACATATCGACCTCACTTCGCAGTAGTTCCCACACTTCAAAAGTGCCATTGGTCAGGTAAACCGCTGACCACGGTCAGGCAGCTAAGCAATGTCACATACTACATTTGCAGAAAATAAACCATCTATGACACCGTCTGATTTGTTGCAAAAATATAATATTCCTGTACCGCGCTACACCAGCTATCCTACCGTACCTATTTGGCAAGAAGGTATAAATGTAGCAGAATGGAAAAATGTATTTCAACATGATTTTGAAGAAGGCAATTCGACACGAGGTATCAGCTTATATATCCATCTTCCGTTTTGTGAATCATTATGTACCTATTGCGGCTGCAATAAAAGAATAACTACTAATCATAAGGTTGAGGGAGAGTATATTGATGCTGTTCTGAAAGAGTGGACAATCTATCAAAGCCTGATGAGCGAACGGCCTGTAATCAGAGAGTTACACCTTGGCGGCGGCACTCCAACATTCTTCTCTGCTGAAAGCCTTGCCCGATTGCTGATGGGGATATTGAATAGCGCAACCATACACCCTGAACATGAATTTAGTTTTGAAGGGCACCCTAACAACACTACAGAACTACAAATGCAGGTGCTGTATGATCTGGGTTTCAGACGGGTTAGCTTTGGTGTTCAGGATAATGACCCGGAAGTGCAACGCATCATTAATCGAATACAGCCATTTGAAAATGTACAAAAAGCTACGGAAACGGCTCGCCGTATAGGCTATAAATCTGTGAACTTTGATCTTATCTATGGTTTGCCATTACAGACAAAGGAAAGTATTCAACGAACCATTGAACAAACCATAAGCCTCCGCCCAGACAGAGTAGCATTCTACAGCTATGCACATGTACCATGGACTAGCAGAGGGCAACGTCTGTTTGATGAAAATGATTTACCATCAACCAACAATAAAATAGAACTCTATAGAACCGGCAAGGAAATGTTCGTTGCCTGCGGATATAAAGATATTGGTATGGATCACTTTGCTATGCCTGAAGATGATCTGAATACTGCATCTGAGAAAGGAACACTGCATCGTAATTTCATGGGTTATACTACACTTAACAGTAGTATGTTATTGGGTTTGGGTGTATCTTCCATAAGTAGTACTGATCATGCTTTTGCCCAAAACGACAAAACGCTGAATGGTTATTATGATAGTATTAATAACGGAGAACTACCAATACAAAAAGGATACTTCATGAGTGAGGAGGATAAGCGTTTCGGCAGGTATATACTAGATATCAGCTGCAGAGGCACTACTGCATTTTTATCGGAAGATATGGAGACTATTAGTCAGTATTGCCTACCTGAATTGCAGAAGCTTATTCCAGACAACCTCATAACTATCAATAACAACATTGTTACCGTAACTGATTTGGGCTGGAGTTTTATCCGCAATATCTGTAGTTGTTTCGATCTTTACCTGATTAAATCTAAAGTAAATAAAGAGCAGAAGATGTTTAGCAATGCTATTTAAAACCGCTACTCTTTTCCTGTTTTCAAAAAGTCGAGTGCCTTCTGGGCGTGTTCATTACCTTGCATCATAGCTCTGTAACGATATACGATTGTGCCTGAAAGGTCAACAATGAATGTTTCACGTCCGGTAATGAATGCCACATTTTTTATCCCGAATTGTTCCAGCACCTTGTTATCCGGGTCGCTGAGTATTATGAAAGGCAAATGATGATTAGACGCAAACGCTTTATGGCTTGCTACAGTACCTGAATTAATACCAATCACTAATGCGCCTGCAGCGGTGTAGTCGGTGTAGCTATCTCTAAATGCACAAGCCTCTTTAGTACACACGCTACTTTCATCTTTGGGGTAGAAGTAAATGACCAACTTCTGCTTGCCGATATAATCCTCTATATTGAAGTCTTTCCCATTCTGATCTTTCAATACAAATGCCGGGACTTTATCTCCCGCTTTCAGCGGTGTTCTTTTTTGTCCACATGCCGCTGTAAAAACAAGCAAGGTTATTGAGGCTACTATTATCGTAATGCAATTGTTCATCATCGTAATTATTGATGCTGCAAACTTCCTCAATTTATTCTCAGCATTTTCATTTGCCCTTCTAAACTACCTAACTTTTAATGTATAGCACTATTGACAATTACCCCCTTTTACTATAAAACCCATAAAATAAAAAAATATTTTAAGCTAATAAGTCCAATGCATTGGATTCTTATGTATCTTTGACTTAGGTATTTAAATAAGCAGTATGATTTACTCATCAGAATTAATAAAGGGGACACTAAAAACCATCGTCTTAAAACTACTGGAAGACAATAACCGCATGTATGGTTATGAGATTACCCAGAGAGTAAAAGAACTGACCATGGATAAAATACAAATAACAGAGGGCGCATTATACCCTACCCTTCATGTGCTGGAGGAAGATGGTCTGGTAACAACAGAATTGGAGTATAATGGAAAGAGAGCACGAAAGTACTACAGCCTTAGCCCGGAAGGGAAGAGTAAAACAAAGGAAAAAGTAAATGAGTTAGCCGACTTTATGAATACAATGAAATTCCTATTAGACATTAAAACACAAACAGCTTAATGTACAAAATCAGTGAACAACAGATTGATTACATTCTTAACGACATTGGTGCACGTGGCGTTGAGATGGAGAGCCTGCAGCTAAATCTCCTCGATCATATCTGTTGCATTATTGAAAAAGAGCTCGAAGAAACGGGGGACTTCGAGCAATTCTATTCCACAGCCATTCACCGGTTTTATAAGAATGAGCTGAGTGAGATAGAAGAGGAAACAATATCCCTTTTAACCAACAAAAATTATTATGTTATGAAAAAGATCATGATTTTTAGCGGACTTTTCTCTGCTGCAGTATTTACAATGGGCATCATTTTAAAATTCTTACATGCACCGGGCGCATCGGTGTGCATTGTGTCAGGTATCACTATTATGAGTTTGCTATTCTTGCCGCTCATGTTTGTACTCAAGGCCAAAGAACAAAAAAAGAATAAAGATAGGTTCCTCATGGGGCTTGGCACACTCAGTGCCATATTAATGAGCCTGTCTATTATGTTTCTGGTTATGCACTGGCCCGGCTCACTTAATCTTGGTTATTCTGCTATTGGTGTATTGGGGCTTTTATTTTTGCCTATTTATATCAGTAGCGGCATCAGGCAACCGGATACAAAAATCAACACCATCATCACCACTATTTTGCTGGTAGGTGCTTGTTGTCTATGGCTCACACTTGTAGTATCACCTGCCGGAGATAAGATCAATATGATAAAAGAAACCAACAGCTACGTAAGAAACGAGCACATACTCAAAACAGAGCAGCGTCAATTGATAAAAGCAATTGGCAATGATAGCAACAGTGCCACCTCACTAGCAATGAGCCGTAAAATAGATGCTACCTGCGAAGAGCTGAAGTCATATATTATAGAGCGCAGTACCGGTAAAAAAACTATAGAACCAGACTTTTTGTCAACAGGTACGTTCATCAGAAACAAGTGGGTATCCGGTTATTTTGCAGAGGGCAGTGATGCACAAAACAAACTCAACTGGCTTAGAAATATGGTAGAAGAATATAACAAAGCTAATACCAACACCACAGATCCGTATTTCCATGCTATACCTGTATCGCAGACTATTCTTGATAATAGCGAAGAAAAAGTAACAGGAGCATTAAACAGCCTCATACAAATACAAATGTGTGTATTACAAAATGAGCGGGAGCTTGTGGTGATAAAGTAATTTTTGAAGTGGTTTATTTTAGCAGGAGGGAAGCATAGTGCGTTGGTACCACTGTGAGGGTGCTTCTCTTTTGCTTTAATGCAAAACGGTTGATGCGCATAAAGGCACATCAACCGTTTTATTTATAAAACCTGTTGCTCAAATAATTTATGAAGTGAGTTATCAGGGTCGTCACAAAAGCCAGGATGCACTTTCGAAGACTGCACCACCGTGCTACGAGTAGCTGTAAGCCAGCGAAAACGCTCTGCCACACCTAAGAACCCGATAGGACCTGCTGATTTACCACCGACACATATCCGCTCAAATGAGCGCAAGTATTGGGCAACATCTTCAACATCCAACTTGGGGCAGAATGCTTTTATTCTAGCCTCATCAATCTGACAAATAGCTTTCAGAAATTTCTTTCTGCCACAATACAATACCACCCCTACGTTCATAAACTCTTCGCGCTCCACGTGTGGCACCAATCTTATTACCGCATACTCATATAAGTACTTTTCTTGCATCGTTAGCAGCTTTTACAAAGGTGGCGGAATGAGCAATACGGGTGTTCAGAAATGCGGCATAAGCCTGTCGGTGCGCCTCGGCTGTTTCAAAAGGGGCATCTACAGTTAGCCAACTATCCGGCAAGAGCGCAACAACTGACTGTATAAAGTCCGGAGTAAGTATAGCCGTAAATTCTTTATTTACAACCTCCAGTTCAGTTGCTCTTGGCAATAACACATGGTCTTTAACATAGCCGAAAGGCAATGTAGCTTTCTGCTCCCAGTCTTGCCACGAATGATGAAAATATAACGATGCACCATGGTCTATTAACCAAAGTTCTTTGTGCCATAGCAACATATTGGTATTACGGACGGTACGGTCAACATTAACCAATAAGCAGTCGAGCCAAACTATTTTCGATGCCAATAAAGAATCAACAGTAGTAACAGCCGGATCGAAAGTGATAGAACCAGACAGATAATGTATTGCCAAATTAAGACCTACACTTGCCTTCAGTAGATCCTGAATTTCTTCGTCGGGTTCTGTGCGACCAAATGCCTCATCAAGATTTGCGAAAACAATCTCCGGTATTTTTATACCTAATGCCCTGGCGATCTCTCCACCTATAATCTCAGCGATCAACGCCTTGGGCCCCTGACCTGCTCCTCTGAACTTGAGTACATACATAAACTCGTCATCGGCTTCAGCAATGGCCGGCATAGAACCACCTTCCCTGAGCGGAGTAACATACCGGGTAACATTCACGGTACGGAGTTCTGGCTTTTTGTAATTCATAGATATAATGTTTCATTCCGAAGTGCCTGCACCACATCTTCATATCAGCGGGCAAATTACAGCATATTCCCCATTCATTAACTCCCGCAACTATAGCCAATATTTTATCGGTGATAACATTACACAATTAAAACAGATTACTTTTGCCAGTATGCAGCATACCCTCAAAATTGACATTCCCCGCTTACCGAGGCCTGTAGCCTATGCAGATACGCTTTTGCTTACAGGATCTTGCTTTACCGAACACATTTCGGACAGGCTGATGCAGCATAAATTTAATGTACTGTCTAACCCCAATGGAATATTATTTAACCCATTAAGTGTAGCGCATAGTCTTAACAGCTATATAGATAACCGTCAGTATACCCACGACAATCTTTTTTATCTCAATGAATTGTGGAATAGTTGGGACCATCACACCCGTTTTTCAGATATTGATGCAGATACCGCACTACAAAATATCAACAACTCACAAAATCAGGCAGCAACCTACATCCGTAAAGCAGACCATCTGTTGATCACGCTAGGTTCTGCGTTTCAGTATTATCTTAAAGATGGGAGTAGACCTGTAGCAAACAATCACAGAGCCCCATCTCAATGGTTTGAAAAAAGATTGCTGACAATCGAGACGATTGTTGATGCACTAAGTACGACATTAGACAGACTATTAACCATTAACCCGGGAGTGCAGGTAATTTTCACTATAAGCCCGGTCAGACATATCAGAGATGGTGTAGTAGAAAACAACCGAAGTAAAGCCCGGCTTATAGAAGCGGTTCACCAGTTATGCGAAAAATACAGTTCCGCCTGCTATTTCCCGGCTTATGAATTGCTGATAGATATCCTCAGAGATTACCGTTATTATGACATAGATTTTGTTCATCCCAACTTTATGGCAACTAGCTGCGTTTGGGAAGAGTTTGTAAAATCAGCGATGGCAACGGAGGCAATCCCACTCATGCAACAGATACATGAAGTAACCGTTGCCTACCGACACCGACCTCGCTTCCCTGAGACGGAAGCACACCAAAAATTTCTTACAACATTTGCTACAAAATGTGTATTATTAATGCAGCAAAACCCACTTATCAACCTTAACGAGGAATTGAGCTATTTTAATATGGGAAAGAAAAACAACTAAACTTAGTGGTTTTTTATTTTTTAAGATTTTTTTTGCAATGTGATACTACCATTAGCAAAAAAATAATCTTATAAAAACAAGGGTTTCCGATATTGATTGCTATTTTCGCAAGGTTAGACATTAATCATTAAGTAGACCAGTGGAGCAAGTATTAACAGAAAGTAAATTATCGGGTATTATAAACATGACTAATTCTCCCAATTTCATCGTTGTAGACGATGATCCACTAAATAATACTATCTGCAGGCTGACTATCAAGAAAGCTTTGGGAGCAGTAGATGTGAAAACATTTACCGACCCGCTGCAAGGACTAAAATATGTATCGGAAGAATACCCAACTGCTATTGAGGAGAATAAGACTACATTCCTGTTTCTGGATATCAATATGCCTATCATGAACGGATGGGAGTTTCTGGAACAATATGATGTGCTTGATGCCTCAATCA
The DNA here is from genome assembly GCA_947454715.1 of Chitinophagaceae bacterium. Taxonomy (GTDB): domain Bacteria; phylum Bacteroidota; class Bacteroidia; order Chitinophagales; family Chitinophagaceae; genus Flavipsychrobacter. The sequence continues at coordinate 38,231 of CANGMZ010000011.1, read as the reverse complement.
AAAATTCAATAAAACTCTTTATACTTTCTTCTTCTGTTGATGACAGAGACATAGAAAAAGCTAATGCCAACAACAATATTGTTAGTTATCTGGCAAAACCAATCACAAAAGAGATTATCTTGAACCTTACCAACGCATATTAATTGCCTATTGTTCTTTAATAATATTACAATCCCCTTATCTATTGATAGGGGGATTGTTGTTTATAGTAACACAGCATACAAATATTCCTGCACACCATTACAACGTTTGTCTTTTACTTTATACATTTGACCATAACAAACAAGATTTGAAATGAAGAAAAACATACTTTCACTTTTAGCTTTGATAATCATTGCAGTAAGTGCCTCAGCTCAAAAGAACAAACTAAAAATAGAGACTGAATACGGAACAATTGTTGTTATGCTTTATGACAACACTCCGCTCAATACCAATAACATGGTAAAGCTGGCTAAAGAACATTATTACGACAGCACAATATTCCACAGATGTATACCTAAGTTTGTTATTCAGGGCGGTGACTCTACATCAAAACATGCTAAACCCGGGCAGATGCTTGGTGAAGGCGGCCTCGGCTATACGGTACCGGCAGAAATAAATGATTCAAATTACCATAAACGTGGTGCTTTAGGAGTAGCAAGAGACAATACTCCTGACAAATCAGGCTCTGCATGTCAGTTTTACATCGTTGTTGGTAAGCCATTTACCGATGCTGACCTTGATAAATTAACCCAACGTACCGGTCGTGTTTACACCCCTGCACAGAGAGCAGTTTACAAAAAAGACGGAGGAACACCTCATCTGGATGGCAACTATACCGTATTCGGAGAGGTAATTGAGGGCATGGATATCGTAGACAAAATAGCAAACGAAGCTCGAGATAGCCATGACAGACCAAATAAAGACATCCGTATGCTTACAGTGCGCATGATGAAGAAAAAGAAACGTTTCATACTTTTCTAATAAATAGATAATTGACACAAAAACGGCGACCCCTAAAAGCGGTCGCCGTAATATTTTGAGCTGTTCGTTGATTAAAAATCTGTACCCAATGCAAGATATATTTTAGATTGCCCGTCAAGGTTTTTAGCAACGTCCATGCGCACAAAATAACCGAAGAGCATAGTACGCAGCCCGGCTCCGTAACCCAATGCCAAACCAGATGATCCCGGAACAGTTACTTGTAAGAACACATTACTCCCCGGGGTATAATACTGAGGGAAAGAATACGTGGTAGATGTGTTTTCAGCGTTAGGCAAGAAACCCTGCCATGCAGAGCCTGCATCTGCAAATGCTACGAACTGAAGATTTTTCAGCAATGGCGACTGCACCGGACGTTTCACAAATGTAGCCACAATCGGCACGCGCACTTCTGTATTCAAAAGACCGAAATTATTGCCCCTTCTTGCTGCCTGATTGTAACCACGTAGATTTGTCTCCAATGCCATAAGCCCATAAGTACCTGATGTTTGGCTGCTGTTATCCGTCTGTGGGCTTATCCAGTTATCGACACCACCCACCTGATATTGCACCTTAGCAGTGCCATCAGAATGCGCATACGCTACACGCGTAGCCCAAATCACCTCTTTATATAACTTCTTATACGTTCTGAAATCTAAACCGAAATTGTAGCAAGAGAAATTGCTTGCATTTACTTGATCTATATATTCGGCATAGACCTTAAAGCGTGTACCTTGTCTAATATTTAATATTGGACTCAGAGTATTATCAAAAACATACTCTAACTTATTTACAGACCAATATTGATCTGTATTAGGTATCTCGTATTTAAGACTCAAAATATCCTGAGCTTTTTGTACCAGCCTGTCTTCCCTGAATGATGTATGAAAACGCACACTTCTCACCCTATCTAAAGGATAAGAGAAATCGAACTGTGCCATATTGGTAATGTTCTTGAAGAGCTGCGCCACCTGCAAAACATTACCCAAAGTATCTGCATACAGCACGTTGATAGTTTCCTTTTTCTGTGTACGAAGCACCATAATACCCCAATCGAGCCTGTGGCGTGTATTCTTATATTGCAAAAAGTAGGCCGAGCTAGATAGGTTAGTAGGCAATTGAATACCTGCTGTAAGTTTATGATCCTCCATCAACTCATTCATATTCACCGTTGCCAAAAGACTCATGTCGGGGTTTTGATATTGTCCACCGTTATTCCCATAAGACTGATAAGGATTAAACAATGTACTGTTATCTACTCTCAAATTAAAACCATCAGGTTTGAAATTGAGTTTATATGGCGAGGGCTTCATTTTTACATAAGCACTGTCATTTATCACGACTAATGTGGAACTGTCGGCCTCTCCGACTACCTTATCTGTGCCGGTAATCTTTGTATCAGAACGATGCTTCTTCCTTCTAAGCCCTCCGGCGGTGGTATCTGAGAATTCTGATTGAAATACATTCCCGCTTTTCACTTCAGGTATTGCCAATGGTTCATTCACTTTTAATCTGCTCAAATCATATTTCACATTAGACCCCATAATGCTTGGAGAAATGTCAGGCTTTTCAACAGACAACAACGTTTGTGTGAGCACCTTAGGTTGTGCGCTATCGCCCGGCATCTCCAGTTTATGGAAATATACCATGTATTTGTTCTTTTGCTGCACCACATCTGCTACACCACCACTTGCTACATTATATTGATGACTGATGATGCTGGTGTTATAGTTAGTAACCGGCAATGCATAAGCAGAGTCCATATTGTTCTTATCTCTACCAAACATGACCACGTACTTATTCTGAATCCCATTTCCATCATATAAGTATGCGAAGTTGCTTGTTCCATATTGAATAGGTTGTGAGATATGTCCCTTGGTGATATCAGAACATTGCAACAACTCGGTGCGCTGAGTTGTGGTGTTGTAGAAATAAACATTCATTGGCCCATTAGGTAACTGATTTACACCAACCGGCACAACCATATTTGGTTTAGGCCTGTTTGATAAAAAGAGTATTCCTTTACGGGTACCGCCACTTACATACACCGGGTCTATATCATCCCATGCATCATCTGTGATGTTGACCATTTTAGATCCTTTTATGGTAAAAGAGTACAAATCTGTCTGGCTCTTTCTAATTGCAGAGAGCACCAGCTTATCGTCGTCTTGCATAAATGACATACCTAAAACCCTGTCAAAACGATTGGGCGGTATCACATAGTTCTCTATTCTTCCTTTTATTGAATTATATATTCGCAGATTGGTCTTACCCCCTTTTTTATAGAGTATGGCCAGTTTATTACCGGCGGCAGACCACGCCATTAGCGGATAATTAGGATCTATTTCCTCTGTAAGATCCTTTTGCCCACCTTCCAACAATACAGATTGAACCTGATCAAAAGTTGTCTTTTGCGTGTATATGGTATACTCCCCGTTTTTCCATGACACATAAGCTATCTCCCCACCACGTGGCGATACCATAATGTTACGAATGATGGTATTGTCTTTGGGTACTTTTAGTGATATTAATCCACTTGTGCTATCCGGTAACTCCTGCTTAAACAAATCGAGATGGTAAATATTCTTATAGTAATCGATACAAGAATCATATACCTTAGTGATTTTAAGTCCCAAGTGCGCAGGGTCCTTCATAGTTTTATTGAGGCTGGTCTTCTGCTGCATGGCATAGAGTAAAGACTTCATGCGTTCATTACCATAATTATCAGCAACAAACTTCCAGAATGCCTTTCCGGCGATTGTGGGATGTTGCTCAGAGAATTGATTGAACCCTTCATGAGGATTTGCATCCAGCAACCTTTTCCACTCACTATTGGCTTCAGGGTTCCAACCATCAACCAAATAAGCTATGAATCCTTCTGTTACCCATGGTGGTAAGTTCATCAACAATGCAGTGCGGGCCATTTTCTTAAAGCTTTCACCATAGATCATGCGCTCCATTACCACCTGCGCCATACCACTCTGTATCTGCCTTTGCAAATCGCTGTGCTTCCCGGTATGGTAAACAACCAATTTATCACCTACGAAGCTCCATGTACCGGAAATTGTCATCTGAGATATCTGAGACTCATCCTTAAGCCCTATATTGGTTTGGCGGTAATCGTCATAAGAATTGTACAGAACTATACTGAAGCGATCAGGAAACTGACCGCCCATTTTCCTTTCTATAACCTTGATATTGTTTTCCGCTTCCTCTGCTACATACCTGCCAAGCTGCCGACCCGCACGGTCGTAATGATATACCCTGAAATGTTTAGTATCAAAAAATTTCCAGTCAAATTTTCTGTTTTGAATTCGGTTTTGGCCAAACGTCTCTACATAAGTCTGACCTGATACATTACCCGGAGTAACCATACCCGCCAGAGCAAGTGCAGTAATGAATGATAATGTAAGCTTCATTTTTTTGACCATCATATAAAAAGGGACTGCGGGGTTAAAAGGCTGAAATATGTTTGTAAACAGCACAAAGACACTATGTTAAAACAAGGTCTTAATTTGATACATAATCACATTAACGCTACTTTTGAATACAAATTACCGAAATAATATCAGACAAATATGTTAAATGTGGTTTTTTTTACGTTCAATCCTTTTGATGAGAACACGTATATAATAGCTAATGAAAAAAAGCAATGCTGGATCGTTGACCCCGGCATGTATGATGAGCAGGAAGTTGCCCGCATGAAAAGCTACATTACTGAAAAACAGTTACAACCACAGGGCATCATTAACACCCATGCACATATAGACCATATATTGGGCGTTAACGCAATGAAGGAAGCTTATAACATCCCCTTCGGCATTCATAAAGACGAACAGATGATACTGGACAGAGCAGATGTAACCGCTGCTATGTTTGGCTTTGAATTGAAGAATCCACCGAAACAAACACATTATATATCTGAATTGGAGCCACTGAAATTAGGTGATGACACCTTGCAGGTATTCCTTACTCCCGGTCATTCTCCGGGAAGTATATCTTTCTATTACAAACCGGGTAACTGGGTAATATCCGGCGATGTTTTATTCTCCGGCAGCATAGGCAGAACAGATTTGCCAGGCGGAAATTTTGATACACTTATTAAGAGTATACGCACCCATTTATTTACACTGCCTTCAGAGACTCAGGTGCTTTCCGGTCATGGTCCTGCTACCGAAATAGGGGAAGAAAAGAAAAATAACCCGTTTTTAAAGTAGAGAAAACGGTTAATCAAAATAAATGCAACACCATACAACAAACATGGCGCATCTTGTGATATGCGCCATGTTTGTTATCTAACTGTCTTCTTCTTATTCTTTTCGTAATCCTCAAACACAAAACTCCCCAGTCCATCGAGTGAGGAATAGAATGCTTTACCTCCATTCACTTCAGTGAAGTTGCGGACAAAAGCTTGCAGATAAGGATCCTGTGCTATCATAAATGTGATCACCGGTATCTTCATTCTTTTAAGCTGCCCTGCGAGGTTTAGGGTTCTGTTTAATATCTTACTATCTATCCCAAAACTGTTTTTATAATACTTATTACCCACTTTCAGGCAAGTTGGCTTACCATCTGTAATCATGAATATTTGCTTGTTCGGGTTCTTTCTCCTGCGCAGTAATTCCATTGCTAACTCTAGCCCTGCCACAGTGTTAGTATGATAAGGACCAACTTCCAGATAGGGCAAATCTTTCATTTCAATTTGCCATGCATCATTACCAAACACCACTATATCCAGCGTGTCTTTTGGGTAGCGAGTGGTAATCAATTCACTCAGCGCCATTGCTACGCGCTTGGCCGGGGTAATTCTATCTTCCCCATAAAGTATCATAGAGTGAGATATATCTATCATTAACACGGTAGATGTCTGTGCCTTGAAATCTGTTTCATGAATTTCCAAATCGCTCTGGTGCATGGTCAGATTATCTATACCATGATTAATGAATGCATTATTCAGACTACCGGTGTAATTGATACTTTCAGGTGCATCGCCAAACTCATAACCCCTTGTCTCGGGGTTGGGCTCATCACCCTGCCCCGTTTTAAATGTTCGGTGGCTACCGCTTTTAGATTTTTTCAGCTTACCGAATATCTCCTCCAGTGATCGCTTACGGATTACCTGCTCTGTTTTAGAAGTTATTTTAAATGAACCATCCTGTTCATTTTCTTTCAGGTAACCATTCTCTTTCAGATCTTCAATAAAATCGCCAATACCGTAATCCTTATTAGTGAGCCCATATTGCTTATCTAGCTGAGTAAGCCAACTGAGTGCCTCTGTAGCATCTCCATTAGTATATTGAAGCATCTCCGTAAATACCCCCAATAATTTATCGAATGGCGATTTGTTATTTTCATCCGGGTTAAACTTAGAGAACAAAAATCCTTGCATAATTATCAATTCAAAAGCCTATACACATCCCGGCAATATACCGACATGAATCACATCATAAAGTTAGGTGCTTCACACACCAAGTCAGGCAATAATTGTATTATTGATTTCTATAGTGCTATACCTGAGTTACTGGCATTAAGGACTACTTCTCCTTTTTGATCTTTATTACCGACTGGCTACCTTTCTTATTATAGGAGATAATATTATAGTGTGCAGTACCGTCATATAGTGTGAGGGTTGCCGTATTTGGCGGGTCAGTTCCTTCATTTTCAGCAACTATTGCCAATGTGTGTATACCCGTAAGTGGTAAGAAGAACGAGATGCGCTTTTTTTCCTTCTGAATTACATATTTATTAAGTACCGGCTTGCCATCAAAAAGAATGGAAACAATATCCCCATCAAAGGTGCTGCCATCCCACACATCTAATACCACACTATCGCTATACCACATAAAGCTCTTTTCCACACCTACAGTTATTTTATCCGTAACATTTGCCTGATTCGCCGCTACTGGAATTGCTTCCAGAACTGCAACCGGTGTTTCTTCTTTCTTCTTCTCACCCATCCTGATCTCTACATCATACTTATCATGACTGCTGAACAACTCTTCAATTTCCCTGACATTACTGAAAGTGATTGTACCCGGGGTGCAGGCAGTATTATCTAATTGTTTAGAATTAGCTGTGCCTGAAAGCTGGCTATTGCGGTATTCGAGTGACGCCTGCACCATACACATAAATGCCTTGGTCACTACATTGGTCGATTTTACGATTTCTGTCTCTTTGAAGGTGAGTTTTCTATTTTGCTTGTCCACCTTCCCTTTTATTACTGATTGCGCCTCGTCACGCTCATCAAAAGTGTAGGCATAACCTGTAATTATATTATTGGCTTCTGTCAGCTCTATACGGTACGGAAATTCTTCCCCTGTAGACATTACCAAAGTTCCGTGAAGTGTCACTTTTGCAGATTGGGCATAAGCACCACCGCAACAAATCAATATAGCTATAAGCAAATAATACCTCATACTAAAAGCAATAATAACATTTTTATACTTTGAAACGGAAGTTATGCCTATAACTTCCCTAATTTTACAAGCTGTGGCAAATAGTTTTTCAGGTCAGATAATATATAATAAGCAACCTCTGCTGGCAGTCATTGTGGCCCAGTTGAGAAAAGATGGCATGCATTATGAGATAAACATTAACGGATACCCCCGTTTTGTAATGAATTGGTCTGCTTTAGGCAGGTACGATATTACAGATACCGATATAAAAATCCCTTATGAGCTTATTTTGGGCGTCAGTGATGTAATTGAAAAAAATGTGAAGAAAAAAAAGTAGAAATTTCTACAAAGATTGATGGTGAAAGCAATTTTTGCTTATCTTTGCAGTCTCAAAATTACATGGAGGTTGTAGCTCAGTTGGTTAGAGCATCAGATTGTGGTTCTGAGGGTCGAGGGTTCGAGACCCTTCATCCTCCCCCGTGGAGTTAAAAAGTACCCTTTTAGGGTACTTTTTTTAATTATAATATACCAGTATATTTGTATCTTTATTGTCTTATTATAAAAATATCTAAAAAATGAGTTTAGAAGTAACCGGAAAACTGTTGTTGAAGTACGACACACAGCAAGTGACAGAAAAATTTAAAAAACGTGAATTTATACTTGAACTCGCTGAAGAGATCAATGGTAATATATATACTAACTACGCTAAAATGCAGTTGGTTCAGACTAAATGCGATATCATTGACAGATATAATGTAGGTGATAATGTTAAAGTATCTTTCAACATTAAGGGTACAAAATATGAGAAAGATGGTAAAGTGAATTATTTCTCTAATCTTGACGCTTGGAGAGTAGAAGCTGCATCTGGTGCACCTGCTGCAAGCAATAACCAGCCTGCTCCTGCATACAACAGTAACAGCGGTAGTACAAATAATTACAGCCAGCAGAGCAATTCAGCACCTTCTCCGGAAGCGGTTGATGACCTGCCGTTCTAATAATTCCATTAAAGTAACTTATTACATGCTCCGCTATTCGCGCATCATTGCCATTTTTGTTCTTTCAGCCCTCCTTTTAAGTGCCTGCAACAGTAAACCTGACCACAGACGCTACATTCCTAAAGACGCCGCTCTTGTTGCAGGTATCAATCTGAGTTCGCTCAGTAAAAAGATAGCCTGGAACATGATTACCGGCAGTAAACTCTTTAAGGAAATGGAAAAGAGGGTTCCTGATAAAAATGGCAGTGATGTGATGAGCGGTATAGATAAAGCAGGTATAGATGTGCTCAACACATTCTACGTATACCTCAAAACCGACACCCGATTTAATACTGGCATGAAGGTAACCGCCCTGGTTCCACTAAATGATGCCTCTGCCTGGGAAGCATATATCAAAAAGAACTTTCCAAAAGCGGAAATCAAAGATCATGATAAACTCAAAATAGCTACACTTGACGGTAACATGTACATGGGCTGGAACAAAAACCTGCTCATCATCATGAATGTGCTTGCTGATAATAGCGCAGACATGACCACAGAAATTGACAATGCATTTTCTATTACTGACGACAACTCAATAAAAGCTACCAAAAATTTCGAAAAACTCGTTAGTGCCGGTCATGATTTATCAGTTTGGGTCAATTACGACCAAATTGTCAGTTCTTACATGAATGATGGTATGGCGTCACGCATGAATGGCGTTTCTATATCTAAATCATTATGGAAAGAGACTGCATTTGCTTGTGGTTTTGACTTTGTAAAGGGTAAGATAACCGGAGACATGACCTATTACACGTCAAAAGGCTTATCAGATATTTATAAAGATTTTGGCGCCACCAATGTCAGCAAAGACATGATAGAGCGTATGCCGGCAAAAGACCTCAACATGATGGCTGCTATGCACTTTTCTACAACTGCATTAAAAAACATGATGGACAGTACCGGCATTTTGGGGTTGGCAAACTCAGGGCTCTCTTCACAGGGTATGAATGTTGATAATATTTTAGGTGCATTCTCCGGAGATATGGCTTTTGCAATCAACAATTTTTCAATGACCGTTGTTATGGGTGATGATCATGTACCGGAGCAAAGTGCTGACTATTGTATGAGCTACATCATGAAAATCAATAAAAAAGAGAATTTTCAGCAACTCATGGACTTTGCAAAGCTCAATGCAGGCTTAATGCCAATGGGCGAGGGTTACGCATTACCAATTAGCTCGCACGATTCTGTTTTTGTTGTTGCCAATAACGATTATGCTGTATTCTCTAACAAATACAACAATGCTGCGGGCATTCTTCATGGCGATAATAAAGGTCAAAAATTACCTGATGCTTTGAAATCTCAATTTACCGGGCATCCTTTTGCAATGTTTATCGACGTTCCGCAGACAATTAACAGGCTTAACCCTGGCAATAGCATATCAGTAGAAGAAGCTGCGATTTATGAGGAGAGTAAAAAATTACTCACAGATATTTCTTTCAATGGTGGCGAATTTAAAGATGATGCAATGCAGGCTCATCTGGAAATCAATTTTACCAATAAGGATGAAAGCAGCATTATCAACCTGCTCAATTATGGTATGAAGATTAGTGATGCGATGGAGAAAAGCAGAGCTAGACAAGAAAAAATGATTGATAGTATGGCGCATTCTTTCTAAGAAAAAGGCCATTAAGTAAACGAATAGAAGAGTGCTGATTGTGTTGCTTTCAGCACTTTTTTTATGTCCTGACGTTGTGCTATTAGCCTATTTTAATTTTTGTTATTTTTACTTACCTTTGAGTGTAACAATTAATCAATAATAAAAAGCAGATCAATGAGGAAAACAAACCTACTCTACTCTTTACTTGCACTGCCCGCTCTTATACTTGGTATGACAGGTTGTACTAAAACCAATACTATTAATAACGGTCAGGTAATAGAGACACCCTACTCCCTCTATTTTACAGATACTGCAGGCACTCTATATAGCAGCAACGATGGAAAAACAAGCAAGGTGATATTTTCATCAGATGGTTCTGCTGTGCGTTGTTTGTTCTCCATGAACAGCAATTTACTGATGGCAAAACAAAGCCTATATGTAACTACTAACAATGGCAGCAGTTTCAGTTATAGTTATCCTTCAATTAATTTGGCTACTGTGCCACATACCAACATAAAGGGTCACCCTCTTGATCTGAACCAAAGCATGGGCATATTTGTTCAGTCATGGAGTCATGGATATGTAGCGTCCCGTGACCCATCAGGTGCTAACTATCTTGGTATAGCATGGAACGCAACAGACGGTGTTGGTCCATGGAGTTTGGAACAGCGTTATGATACACTTCAATCTCCGGGTGTACACGTTGGTGGTATACAAGCAAAGTCATTTACGCTGTTAAAGAACGGAACTTTGGTAGCTCTTGATCCAAGTACAAAAAGATTACTGACAAGAAGCGCATTATTAGCTTATTGGCATGAGTCTTTTTCTGCAAATACATCAAATGCTGATAGTATGGATATGCCTGGAACACCAACATTTTACTCACTAGGACATCTCAATGACAGAATAATTGCTATCGACAATTATGGCACACAAGGTGTAATCTATACAGATGATATGGGTGCTACATGGAATCAATTTTCCGGCATACCTGCAAATACTCCTGTCATCTCAATTGCATCACCATTTGAGCAAGTATGCTTAGTGGGCACTGACTCAGCAGGTTTGTTTATGTTAAATCCTAATACAAACTCATTTCAGCAAGTTCTTAACGGGCTTACTGCTGATATGGTTGTTCGCAGCATTACATTTAAAGAGAACATTTTTAAGAACGGTACCAGACAACAATATGTGTACTTAGCTACTAACAAGGGACTTTATCAAAGTTCTGACTTAGGTGCTAACTGGACGAGAACAATTGTTGGAAATTTCGTAGGTATCTATTAATCAGATTCGGGAAGATCTCCCAGATATTCACCCAGGTCGCGCCGCTGTTTTTTAGTGGGGCGACCTGTTTTACTTATACGCTTTCCTGTATAGAAACCAGATGTAAGTGGCTTAATAATCTGCTTATCTTCATCAGATGTAAGGTCTACATACTTAGTTATTGCTTCTTCATAACTCACTCTGTTGCCCACAATACCAACAACCTCTATCGTCCATTTACGCGTAGGTGTCCTAATATCATAACGATCACCAAGAGCCACTGTTCTTGATGGTTTTATGTTGTTACCGTTCCATTTTACCTTACCATCATCTATAGCTGCAGTAGCTAATGTGCGGGTTTTAAATATCCTTATAGACCACAAATACTTATCCAGTCTTACTTTACTATCCATTATACTGCACAGGTTATTTCTTAATAATTATACGCTATTATTCTGAAGCAATAAAGTTATGCCATTTACAGATTAGTGCTACATTTAGCTTTATGTCATCGATATTTTACCAGACCTGCATTAAATAAAAATGCACCGGAGAACCGGTGCATTTTAAAATATTATCATTCAAGATTAGTTATTGAACGGATAAAGAATTTCATTCTCGAAACGCGGACACATTACACCATCTCTTGGGTTGTTTTTGTGATTATACTTGCCACGAACATAGAAGGAAATTTCGTTTGCACTGGCTGTTGACCCGCTCCCGCCTGTTGACAAAGTAGAGTTATTAGCATCATAAGAATAACCGAAAGACAGATTAGAATAATCTATTCTGATTGTTGGAATGAACGCATCTTGATAGCGATAGAAACCACCAAAGCTAAAAGAGAAAATACTTGGCACACCCGGAGTAACACCATGATAGGTAAGCATACCACCATAGATAGTTTCATTATATGGCTGCTGTCTTGAATAATTACCATGTAAAGCAAGACTGAAATGCTCGCTGAAAACCATATTAACTCCTGCTGCAAACTGCCACTTCATTGGCAATTTAACCTCAGAATAACCACCATTGAAGATTTGTGTAGGGTGATTGATGTGATAAACAGATGCACCTACATAGTAGTTTACTCTATTATCCATATCTAATGAGCTATTCAAGCTGATACCTGCACCCAAATCAAAGTTATGTAAGCTTTTGAACGGAGCAGTTTCACCTGATGCATTATTCGGGCTATAGCCATTTACATACTGACTGCTGAAAGTCATTTTGTTCATGTCTACAAAGCGCGCCATATAACCACCCGTGAAACCAACAGACAAGTAAGAATTATGTTGGTCATTCATTGCTTTGTTATAAGCAACAGATGAATATACTTCCTGACTTGTAAAGTCAATAGCACCGGCCTTATCATAAAATGCACCCAAACCAATACTTACATAATCACCAACTTCTCTGTTAGCCAAAATCCTTGTTTCAGCGGTTGCAGAAACAGTACGGTAAGGATTAGCTACAGAACCCCATTGATCACGATAATCAATACCTACTTTATAATCACCGCTGAAAATACCTGTAAGCGCGGGATTACGAAGAAGTGAGTTCTCATAAAACTGAGAAAAATGTATGTCCTGCGCAAAACTGTTGGAACCGACTCCCAACAAAAGACCTGCAGCTACTATTTTTAAACAATTTTTCATTTATAATTTTTTTACAAAATTCACATTATCTGTTAACTACTTCACTACCCGGATTAACGAACCAGTGAGATATCACCTCTGAACACGAATGATGAGCCGGTTGAGCACTCCACATCGAGCACATAAACAAATACATCGGGAGCAACAACCTCACCTCTGAAAGTACCATCCCAACCTACGCTAGGATCATTTGCATGTACATTATAAGCCTCGTAAACCAATTCACCCCAACGGTTGTAGATTGCCATACGCTTAATTAAGCCAAGCCCCTTTCCACTTACGAAGAAACGATCATTGTTACCATCACCATTTGGAGTGAACGTATTAGGGATAAACACCTGTTTACTATCGTCGCAAAGCAATTTTACTGTAACTGTAGCATGACCAGCACAACCTTCTATGGTAGAAGCAGTAACAGAGTATGTAGTTGTAACTACCGGGGTAGCTATAGGGCTAGAACAATCGCTGCAAGTTAGTGTACTATCAGCCGGAGTCCAAGAGTAGTTTGTTAGGAATACGTGATTCAAAGAATCGGCATATAACTGAACACTGTTACCTGCTATTATGGTAGTAGTAGGAGGAACGCTCAATATTGGCAATGGAATAACAGTTACCTTAACATTCAGAGAATCATTAAAGCAAGGGTTTTCAGTAATATATACAGTGTATATAGTGGTTACTGTTGGCGATGCTATTGGATTATAGATGAATGCATTGTTTAGTGTTGCAGCTGGTCTCCAAACATAGCTCAAACCACCTCTAGCAGTCAAATGAGCCTGATCACCGGCACAAATTGTTGTATCTGCTTTCTTGCTGATTACATTGTGATGATATACTTCAACCGGAACAGCTATTGAGTCTTTACAACCAAACTGAGTAGTACCTGTCAATGAATAGATCAAGTTGCTTGTAATACTAGACCAAGGACTAGAACAAGAATCACAACTTAAACCGATACGTGGCTTCCACAAATATTTAGTTGCACCAGTTGCTGTAAGCTTAGTAGAATCTCCCTCACATACATGTGCAGGATCTGGAGTTACATGCAAGAGTGGCAATGGATTAACGGTTACCTTGAATGAAGCAGAATCCTTACATCCTAATGCATTGGTTGTAATTGCCCAATAAACACGAGTGGTTGTAGTTCTTACAATTACAGGGTTACAAACAGCACAAGATAAACCACTTGTATCATTACTACCCGGATGGGTCACCCAGTTAAATACACCCGAACCACCACTTGCCGTAAGTATATCTTGCTGACCAATACAAACGCTATCCAAACCTACGATATTGATTACAATCGGAGAGTCAACATGAACTGTTACATATTGAGTATCTGTACAGTTATAAACATTACTACCTATTACAGTATAAACCGTTGTTACCAGAGGAGATACCGTAATGAATGTGCAACTTCCGGCAGGGCAAAGGTTGCCTGAAGGACCATACCAAGAATAATTAACCGCACCTGTTGCTCTAAGTGTATCAGTTGCACCATAGCATATTCTTGGAGCATGAGTTACTGTTACATTTGCCGGAGTATAAACCCTAATTGAATCTGTAAGGTTATCAACAGTTACTGCGCAAGATCCATCCTGTATTACTACAGAAGGAGGGCAATAAACACCAGGTGTTGTATAAGTCAATGTAACATCAGGCGTTGTAGTGCTGAATGAACCGAATGGACAAGTATTCCAAATATAGTTCGAGCCAAGAGATACAGAACCTGTATTTTCAAAATGTAATACAACATTGTAAGGAGCGCAACCGCTTGTTGGTGTTGCAGTTATTGTTCCTGTAGGACCGCCAACAAAATAACTTCTTGAAGAAGAGTCAACACAACCACGAGGAGATATTGCTACCATCGTTACTGTATGCGTACCCGTGCTTGTGAGGTTTGTAAACAAATATGTACTGTTATATGTAGCTATACCCGGATTGTAAACATGCCATGCATAAGTATACAAATAAGAGTTAGAAGTACTTGTAGGACCTACCGCAAGTTGTAGTGGAGGACATCCTACTGAAGAATCACCATAGTTAACAATACCTATTCCGCTTGAACTAGATAAGTGTATGTAATTATTTCTAGTCATTACATCTGAGCAACCAAGAGGATAACCACCTGTACCATCAGAAGTAACAATGACACTAACAGTGTAGTTACCATTAGAAGTATAAACGTGTGTAATATTAGAATCAGCAGCAGATGGAGTAGTATAACCACCACCATCACCAAAATTCCATGAATAAGTACAATGTGTATTCGTGTCATGGAAAGCTACAGTAACGCCAGCGCAAGCACCAAGTGTATCGACTGAAGTAAAGTAAGCATGAGGTTTTACAGAATTGATTCTGATACTATCAAAACTTGCACAATGTTTCGGGCTGTTATCAGTATCGCTTAACACTACCAAATAAGATCCCTCAACAAAAGTATGAGAGAAGGTAGCAGGAGAAAGTGCTGCAGAAGTTACCGGTGACGTAGGGTAGTCAAAAGACACCATACGCTTGAATATTGATGTACCCGGGAACGTATTATTATCTGTAAAGTTTACCGCGGTACCAGCACACACTGTTGTTGGCACTGCACTGAAACCTCCGCTAGGACCGAATACATGTGTACGCTTAACTATACCAGTATCATAACAACCGTAGTTGTTCTGGAAAATGACCGTATCTCTGAAAGTACCTGCATGATTATATATATGTGTTGCAGTACTGTCATTAGCTACAGTAGTTGGTGAAGATCCATCTCCCCACAACCAACGATAAGAAGGATATGCAGTACTATCAGTTTGACGTGGACCATGGTAATATGCCATCTGACCAACACAGACATTAGAGTCAACAATATTCCATGTCTTATTAGGCGGACCTACATATAATATTAATGTATCCGTATTGTTACACATACCAACTGTAGGATAAGGACCCGACTGCGCCGCTACAACAACAGTATATGTGTGACCAGGAGAATAAGGTGCTGTATAAATGTGATTAGAAGTTAAACCTGTAGTAGTCACTAAAGAGCTACCATCGCCATAGTTCCATTGGTATGAAGTAGCACCGGTTGCACCTAAGCAACGGAATGTTACGGAGTCACGGCGATTACAGTTAGCAGTTGTTGCTCTAAGAGAGTTTGACTGTATCGGTGGTGGATAAACAAATATTGTATCTCTCAATGTATCGCAGCAACCATTCAAACAGTTAGAAACATACATTGGGTAACCACCTGGCTGTGAAGAAACATTTGATGGATTAGGGAAATACATAGATGTAGTATCTGTATTAAATGCATCACCGG
This sequence comes from Chitinophagaceae bacterium, assembly GCA_947454715.1. GTDB lineage: Bacteria > Bacteroidota > Bacteroidia > Chitinophagales > Chitinophagaceae > Flavipsychrobacter. The sequence continues at coordinate 22,005 of CANGMZ010000011.1, read as the reverse complement.
CGAAACCATTATTACCGATATGCCAGTGCGTGAAGCAACCCACACAAGTATCTGTAAAATAAACGACCGTATTAGGACAAACAGAATCATTAGGAGAAAGCCCCATGTGTGCAATAGGGTGAGTTGTACCGATGACAACAAAAGAAGTATCAGAACCTGTGCAACCACCAAGGTATGCCGGAAGATGCCAAACTACTTTTGATGTATATGTACCACCTGCTGTATAAAGGTGACAAGTATCTGTATAGTTACCTGCCAAAGATCTTGTACCATCGCCGAAGTAGAAAGTATCTACAGAGAACGGAGTACCAACCGGAGTGATATCAATATGGTAGCAAACATTAATAGGAGTACAACCGGAGTCAGTGATATTCTGGATTGTAACTGTAGGTGGCTGAATGCGGATATAACCAACATTTGTAGCAGAGTCTTTACAACCAAACTGATCAGTAACTACCACTTTAGGATTATATACGCCACCTGCTGTATAAGTAAATGTTGGGTTAGCACCAGATGCACCTGTACCTAAGAATGTAGCGGTACCTAATGGCGCATAAGTCCATCTGTATGTATACGCTGCATTTACCGGAGTAGCATGGAAATGTTCAACTAATGGAGCACTACACTTATATAAAGTATCTGCTGTAAGTGTAACTACCGGTTTAGGACGAACATAAACGAAACGAACCATTGAGTCAACACAACCATTACCATTTGTTACGATATCTACTATTCGGAAATAACCAAAACCAAAGTTTAAATCTATTGGAGATGTTGCCATAGAAGTACTTGACAAAATTGTACCCGGAGTAGATGCATAAGCAATATTAAATACATTAGAAACCGGAGCAATAGCATCTACATAAGTACTGTCACGCAATATCATTACCGAACCTTCGCAGACTGTATCAGCAGCTAATGGTTTGAAGTTAGCAGTAAAATTACCTACATGTACAGCAATAGGAGCAGTTGAAGAAGTAGTGCAACCTACTGAGCTAGTTGCAGTAACAGATACATTAAAGTTACCCGGGCTGTTGAATGTAGAAGAAACGGTTGTGCCGGTAGTTGTAATGGTAGATGGAGTACCACCGGTAAATGTCCAAGTATAGCTGCTGGCACCAGTACTGCACGCACTAGAGAAAGTAGCTGTGACAGGAGCATGGCAACCTAAAGTTGTATCAGTGCGAGTGAAGCAAACAACCGGAGGAGGAGCAATATGTATGTAGCTAACTCTTGACATACTACCAAAGCAAGTACATCCGCTAGAGTAAATCAATGTTACAGTATAATCACCCGGCGTTGTAAAATTGAAAGAAGCATTTGTTGCAAATACATCTGCAAAAGTAGCCGGACCATTTACTACCCATCTCCAAGAATGTGTAGGACAAGCTGTGTCAGCGTTAGAAGTGTTTACGAAATTGATAACACGAGCACAAGTTAGCAAAGTATCCGATGGTACGCTTCCTGCAGTAAAGTTAATTACCGGAGAGTTTGTAACACAGATATAGTTTGGCTGAACAGCGTAAGCTGTATCTGTTCCACAAACCGCTCTAACAGCTACATTGTAGCACCCAATACTGGTAAAAGAACGGTTAGATGAAGATGAAGTAACTGTATCAGCAGCAGATGTAGCAGGTGTCTTTATGTAATACCAGGTATATGATACAGCCCCCGCACAACCTACTGTAGTTGGTGTGAAACTAGCAAAAACAGCATTACAGCCCGTCCTGTTAGACGAGGTTGTAAACGACACTGAAATTGCAGCTCGTACGAGTGAGGGTATAGCAATAAGGGTGAGTAGAACAAAAACCCGTAAAATTCGCTTCATACACAATGATTTTGAACAAATATTATTAGCTTACTAAAAAATAGAACTTACCTAACTTAATATTAGGGACGTAAACATAATTAAAGTTAGCCTATTAGCCGAATAAAATGTTAAGTTTTTCAGGAAATATTTTTTTAACGATTGGTTATCAACATAAAATTCAACTTTCAGTTAATAAAATAATTGATGATTTTGGTGTCATATTTCAAAAAAAACAGGTGCATTTTGGGCAAATTCGACAAATTTACCAACAGGTTTTCCACAGGACCAGATCATTGCGGCACCTTCCTTATAATAACAATATGTAACAATTTATCTTTTGAATCTTGCTGCTGCTGAGTAGGGCATAACCGTTACCTGATAACGATAATTGTTTACCGGCTGTAGCGTATGAAGATTATAAACTGAATACCATCCTGCCCTGCCGGTACAAGCTGTTGCGTGGTGAGGCGCAGGACCTGTAGGATTGGCATTTGTACTTACTACATATACAAGCCCATTGATATCATCAACTGTTATGCCGTGCGGTTGATAAAAATCGCCATAGATAACCCGAGTTTCCAATGTGTTGTAATTAATTACATAAACAGACCCTTTCATGCCTGAAACCGTAGAAACATCCTCCATACAGGTTACAAACAAATAGGGCTCTGTGGTAGAAATTGCCATCTCTTGCGGAAAAATACCTACAGGGATTCTTGCAATAAGCGTATCACTGTGGGCATCCATTATCCGTACATCATTTGTGGTTTGGCAGGTAACGAAATATCTGGAATAATCAGACGACATCAATATTTCATGCGGATTGGGTGCAGAGGTTGTAGAATCTGTACTTGTAACGGGAGCTAATCCATTAAGGCTTATTTCTTTATACAACGAAGCATCTGACGATATTTTGTAAATGACATTACCGAACTGAGCTGTAATAAAAAAGGTATCAAATGAGCGGTTTGAAGTGATACCATGCGGGTAAACCAAGGTGCTACCACCACCCAACGTTCGTGAAGGGGCAACTGTCATTGTTCCGGCATTGATATATGCCAATATACCATCGCTTACCCAGCTTGTTGTTACCACTGCTGTATCAGCAGGGGCAACATATAAAATATTCCATGAGCCATTTGCTTTAAGCATTCCCACGTTTGCAGCCCCCGTAACCTGATCTGTTCGTGTATCTATTTTCTGAACATAATTTCCATTCAGAAAACTTGTATATGCATACATTCCGTCAGCAGACATGCGAACACAATGGGGGCTTTCTATACTTGTTGCAGATGCACCAATAGGAATATACCTCATCACTACGTGTTTTTGAGCATCAATGACAGCCATAAGATCACATCCCTGCTGAGATATGTATATTTTCTGACGGGTATCTGCATTAGAGGCAAATGCTATGTTTCCATTCTTATCAGGAGCCCCTTTCGCTATCCAGGCCTCCAGTGTTTCATACTCTGCCTTTGTAAGCGGCGATTGCGGATATGCGGTAGTACTCACCGGCATAGATGGCACAGCAACTGTACCTAAAGAAGAATCTGTATTTACAAAATATAACAGCGGACTATACTGAGGACTATATGGCACCACCTCTGCCCCACTACGACCACCATCGAACAGGTGATCCCAACTATCGAGCAACAAATTATTCGCATTCGCGTAACTCGCAGCATTATGGCAACCCGATATTGCGCATTTATTCACCAGTATCCTGGCTACCTCTTGCGGGAAATTACCATCGCTTTCTATTGTTTGTGCAGGAGGTTTGTGCACACATGAAGTAATGCTAACAACCACAATTGCAGCCATTATTAACCCGAGGAGCAAATACTTCTTCATAAACATAAAGTTACAATATTCAACACATCATCAGATGATCAAATGAAGATAAATTTACTCAACTGTCTGCTTAGCGTAAAAAATGTAGCATGATTCATAATATGATTACCTATAAAGGAGCATTTAGTATGAAAACGATTATATTTACATTTCAGTTTTTGAGCTTTTTCATAGGGTGCCGGCAGAGTAACAATGATTAAATTATTATTCCTGTAAGCATCTATTTCAATGAATCTGATAGACACACATGCTAGTAGCACTATATAACCGCACGTTCGACCCTCAGGATGTTCCTGTATTACTCCACATATTAAAATTACTGGAGGACAATAAACTACAGCTAGTGTTTTATAAGGAATTTTACGAACGACTACAGCCGCATTACACCCCTGTAAATACACCAAAGTTATTTACCAGTAAATTAGATTTACCACTCCATACCGATATGCTTTTCAGTCTTGGCGGTGATGGTACTATGCTCGATGCTATTTGCTTTGTAGGTAATTCCGGCATACCATTGATTGGGATTAATCTTGGTCGTTTGGGCTTTCTTGCCGCAATACCTGAGGAAGAGGTTGAAGATGCTATATTATCTTTAGTGAGAGGCTCATATACATTAGAAAAAAGAACACTTATTCATTTGGATTCCAGTATTCCATTGTTTAATGGCGCACCTTTTGCACTAAATGAATTCACCATACATAGGCAAGATACCTCGTCAATGATCAAGGTTCACACCTACCTCAATGGCGAGTTTCTTAATACCTATTGGGCTGATGGTCTTATAGTGGCTACCCCAACAGGCTCTACAGGGTATTCTCTCAGCTGCGGGGGCCCGGTAGTATTCCCACAAACATCAAGTTTCGTAATTACTCCTGTTGCACCACATAATCTCAACACCCGCCCTATTGTAGTGCCAGATGACAATGTTATCTCCTTTGAGATTGAAGGCCGCTCTGAGCAGTTTTTATGTACACTTGACGCACGTACTGAAACTATAAAAAGCAATGTACAATTAGCAGTAAAGAGAGAAAATTTCATGATTTCGCTAGTGAGACCGGACGAACACAACTTCCTCAATACCATTCGACAAAAACTATATTGGGGAATTGACAGAAGGAACTAACGAATTTACCAAGCAATAATACCCATTAATACCTTTGACAAATGAACCTGTTGACTAAACTATTACTTTCTTTTTCTATCTTGTCCGTATCTGATGCCGATGCAGGACAACTATGGCATAACGTAACTGCACAAAAAGGAAAGACAGAGATAATAGACAACCATCAGGCGCTTTTGTATCAACTTAATGAAACACAATTAAAGGCATTACTGATAGAGGCTGAAGGTGAGCAACAAGTTATTGATTTGCCTTTGCCCGATGGCTCTATTCGTTCATTTCGCATTTGGGAAAGCAGCATATTGCCTGCTACACTATCAGCAAAATACCCTGAAATAAAAACCTATACTGCCGAAGCACTCAATAATCCTAGAATTACAGCTAAAATAGATTTTACCCCTGCCGGATTTCATGCTATGATATTCGATGGTGTAAATACCAGTTTTATAGACCCAATCAGCACAATCAGTAACGCAACTTATAAAGTAAAGTATAAAAGAGATGAACCTTTAAGAGACAGAAATGGCTGTCAGACTGTTCCATCTCCAACATATAGCCATACCGACAAAACGCCTTACGCAGCAAAAACTATAGGTGGCTATCAGCTTCGTAAGTACCGCTTGGCTATTTCTTGCGACCACCAATATGCAGAAGCCTGTGTAGGAACTGCTATTCTTACAAAAGCTCGTGTATTGGGGAGTATTGTTACTACTATGAACCGCATAAATGGAGTCTATGAAAGGGAATTATCAATTACGATGACATTGGTAAACCATGAAGATACACTCCTGTTTATTGATGCGGCAACAGACCCTTTTGGCAGTAATGATTCTAACCCGGTAGGCCTGATGGATCAAAACCAGCACTTCTGTGACTCTCTTATTGGCACAGCCAACTATGATATCGGGCATATTTTCAGTACCGGGGCGGGTGGCTTGTCACAAATCGGCTGTGTTTGCGACCCAACATCTAAAGCTAAAAGTGTTACCGGTAATGCGTCACCGACCGGCGACGGATTTGATATTGACTATGTAGCCCACGAAATGGGACATGAGTTTGGCGCTAACCACAGTTTCAATAACAACACCAGTGGCAGCTGCTACAGCAACGCCAACCCAGAAACGGCTTATGAACCGGGTAGCGGATCGACCATAATGGCTTATGCAGGTATCTGCTTCGGTGACAATGTACAGGCACATAGTGACGCCTATTTTACAACAGCAAGTCTTGTTGAGATATATAATTTTGTGACCACTACCGGAAATACCTGTGCCACTAAAACTGCTACCGGGAATAAACCTCCTGCATTAACGTCTTTTACATCGAGCTACAAAATACCGTACCTAACACCATTTGAACTAACCGCACCGCAGGCTATTGACTCTGTGGCAGATACATCAACCACCTACTGCTGGGAACAATGGAATCTAGGCGATTTTGGAAAGGCACTCAAGAATACTGAGCTTAATGGGCCGCTCTTCCGGTCATATACTCCAGACACTAATCGCACTCGTATTTTCCCTAAAAACAGCATGGTACTTACCGGATTGAAAAGTGATGCCGGCACTGACTTTGCTGAAGGCAATAAACTACCTACTGTGGCCCGCAGCATGAACTTCAGGCTTACAGTACGTAATATTTATCAAGGTAATGGCTGTTTCCTGTTTCCTGATGACAGCATACATCTTGATGCAATAAACACAGGAACAGGGTTTGAAGTTACCAGCCAGAACACAGTAGGGTTAAAATACATAGGAGGTAGCCAACAAACAATAAAATGGCTTGTTGCCAATACTGATATTTCGCCTATTAACACCACAGAAGTTGACATTTTCCTGTCGCTTGATGGTGGCAATACATGGGGCACCTATCTCGGCCGCTTTCCTAACTCAGGCAGTGCTGTAGTTACGCTACCAAACCCATCCGTAGCTACTAGTGCTGCAAGGGTGAAGGTGAAAGGTGTAAACAATGTATTTTTCAATGTAAACCTTACTGACTTTTCTCTCATCAGTAACCCGGGCATTTATGGAGATATACTTCTGTTCCCTATACCCGCAAAAGATGTAATTACGATTGTGAGTGGTGATAAGGGAACAATTTCAGGAGGTATTTACTGCGCAGATGGCAAAAGAGTGTGGGAAGGCGAAATTTCCAGCATTTTAGACATTGATGTATCTAAGTGGCCAAGAGCACTTTACATAGTTAAGATGGTTGACATTAAAAACAAGGTGACTATAAAAAAGTTTGTGTTACAGTAGATAATTTAGGATTGTTTATCGCCGGAATGGCCTAATTGTTCCAGCGCTTTTTGTGCAGCTACCTGACCTGCATCTTTTTTGTTATAGCCTGTACCGCTCGCCACCATTTCACCATTGACCATTACGCCTACTGTAAATAGCTTACGGGTATTTTCTATTTTTTCTTCAAGGGTATCGAAACTAAGTGTGTGCCCATTCCTTTGCGCCCAACTGAGCAGCTGATTCTTGAAATTGGTATCAGTACTCTCCATCGTGTCCAAATCTACATAAGGACGAATGAGTTGATTGAGAATAAATTTACGCGTAACATCAAGACCTTGATCAAGATACACGGCACCAATCAGTGCTTCAAGTGCATTACCAAAAATATGGCTGCGCCCGAGACTACGGTCATTAGTATTATAAACGACCATCTTGTTGAGTCCCATACGCAAAGCCACGTTGTTCATGGTTTCACGGCGCACGATTTTAGAACGCAACTCAGTGAGGTAGCCTTCGTCTTCGTAAGGATATTTTTTAAACAGATATTCCGCAACAATAGCACCCAAGAAGGCATCTCCCAGAAACTCAAGTCTTTCATTGCTATCAGTAGCTTCTTCAGGGCGAGACCTGTGCATTAACGCCAACTGATAAAAGGCTATACGCTTGGGTGTAAAACCCAATACCTGCTCCAATTGAGCGCGTAATTCCTTATCGGATGAAAAAATATTGAGGATGCGGGAAAACCGTCCCAAAACTATTCTGCGTATTTTTTGAAAATCACAGACGCATTATGACCACCGAAACCAAAAGTGTTGCTCAATGCAGCTCTTACAGTTTTCTTCTGTGCTTTATGGAATGTGAAGTTTAAACGGGGATCAAAGGATGGATCGTCCGTAAAGTGATTAATAGTTGGCGGTATCAAATCGTTAGTCGCAGCAAGGATACTTGCAATAGCCTCAATAGCTCCGGCAGCACCTAACAGGTGACCTGTCATAGACTTAGTAGAGCTGATATTAAGGTTGTAAGCATGCTCACCAAACACACGTTGTATAGCGGCTATTTCACTAATATCTCCCAGCGGTGTAGATGTACCATGAACATTGATGTAATCAATATCTTCCGGAACCATTCCTGCATCAGCAAGGGCAGATTTCATAACATTGTAAGCACCCAGACCTTCCGGATGCGGAGCGGTAAGGTGGTAAGCATCTGCACTAAGACCACCACCGGCAACCTCAATGAGAATGTTTGCACCTCTGCGCTTAGCGTGTTCATACTCTTCAATAACCAAAGCACCAGCACCTTCACCCAATACAAAACCATCGCGACTAAGGTCGAACGGTCTGCTTGCTGTTTTAGGATCATCATTGCGTTCAGACAATGCCTTCATAGCGTTGAAACCACCAATACCTGCTTCAGTAACCACTGCTTCAGAACCACCACATATTATTGCATCGGCTTTGCCCATGCGAATGTAGTTAAGTGCATCAATAATGGCATTAGTAGAAGAGGCACAAGCACTTACAGTAGCAAAGTTAGGACCACGGAAACCATACTTCATAGAAATATGCCCTGGAGCAATATCTAATATCAGCTTAGGAATGAAGAACGGGTTGAAACGGGGAGTACCATCACCGGCATTAAAGTTTTTCATTTCCTCAATGAAAGTGATCATACCACCAATTCCCGATCCCCAGATAACACCGACCCTATCTTTATCTACGTCGCTATCCAGCAACCCCGAATGCTTTACCGCCTCATCAGCAGCTACAAGCGCTAACTGAGAGAACCGGTCAAGCTTGCGGGCTTCTTTACGCTCAAAATAATCTTCAGGATTAAATCCTTTCAGCTCACAAGCAAATTTGGTCTTGAACTTAGTGACGTCAAATTGTTTGATAAAATCGGCGCCCGATACACCATTGATCAGACCTTCCCAATAAGATGGTATTGTATTGCCTAATGGAGTAAGGGCGCCGAGGCCCGTAATGACTGCTCGTTTATACGGTAAATTCATTTGACGTTTTCAGTTACTGTGCTTGGTTGGTGAAAATTACTTTACGTGTTCTTCAAGGTAGGTAACAGCCTGACCCACTGTAGTGATGGTCTCAGCCTGCTCATCCGGAATAGAGATATTGAATTCTTTTTCGAATTCCATAATCAATTCTACTGTATCGAGTGAATCTGCTCCAAGGTCGTTAGTAAAACTAGCTTCAGGAGTAACTTCTGACTCATCAACACCGAGCTTATCCACGATGATCTTCTTAACGCGATTTGCAATTTCAGACATAATAGTGTTTTTAAATTTTTGTTGCAAAATTATACTTTTTAGGATAACGAGAAAGGAATAATTTTTTATTTCTGAAATCTTTTTTGGTATTCAATAAATCAAAATGCAAAAATCACTTCGTTTATCACCATTTTCAGAGACAATTATTATTGCCTGACGGCACCTAATTTATGCTTTTATTAAATATGCACAAACGCTTAAATCCTTGTCAACAGTGGCATTCAGCCAATATATAACATTAAACATTTGCTACATCACTCAACGTTACCTCAAAAAATGACGACTATTAAATTACCATTATTTTTTGAGTATTTGAGTTGCTTTTCAACATTATAAAACTAAAAAAAAAATTCAACTTTCCTAAAATCCGGGCAATAATTATGCATTTATACCCATTTTTCGACAACTTTTGCTCCTTTTTATTAGTTAAATTAAAAATATTAACATGTCAAATCCATTCTTAAACAACTATGGACTGCATTACATAGTCTTCCATAGCAGACTCCCGTCGCCATAGCTCAGAAATCTGTACTCATGCGTCATTGCATAAGCGTATATATCACGCCATTGCTGGCCTATTAATGCAGATACCAAGAGCAACAATGTACTCTGAGGTTGGTGAAAATTAGTCACCAAACCATCTACCACTCTGAATGTATATCCGGGAGCTATCAATATCCTGGTTCGGGTAACAATTTTATCAGTGCTATTTTCAGACAAGTATTGCAGTAAAGCTGCAAACGCCTCATTTCGGGTACAAGTATCAGTAATATCATACGCATCCCACTGACTTACGGCAATACCTTCCATATCCACATTCATTCCTTTATGCAACTTACACCCTATCCAATACAAGCTTTCCAATGTACGCAATGAAGTTGTTCCTACTGCTACTATCTTCCCTTGCTGCGCCTGCAAACGCAGAATCGCCTCCTTGCCCACCTCTATCCACTCGGCATGCATATCATGCTCCTGCATAGTATCGCTTTTTACCGGCTTGAACGTGCCTGCACCCACATGTAGTGTCACAAATGCTTTATCTATATGCTTAGCTGCAAGACTATCCATTACATGTTCAGTAAAATGTAAACCGGCTGTAGGCGCAGCTACACTACCCTCATCTTTGGCAAAAATGGTCTGATATCGCTCTTCGTCTTTTACATCTGCAGTTCTATTCAGGTATGGTGGCAGTGGCACTTTACCTGCATAATGCAATACTTCGGCAAAAGTCATTTCAGGCACATCCCAATCGAGCTGTATGGTATAGTATGCATCACTTTTTGTGACCATTGTCGCAGACAAGGTAAACTTAGGATCTTCACAAGTCAGCTCAAGCACCATACCTTCTTTCCATTTCTTGGCACTACCTACCAAACAATTCCACCACACCTGCCCCTTCTGTAACATAGCCGTCTGAATGTCTTTATGACTACTGTGTGGCTCCAGACAGAATATTTCAATTGCTCCTCCGGTGGGCTTAGCAAATGGCAACCTTGCATGTACAACCCGTGTCTGGTTCATTACCATCAGCGAGCCTTCAGGTATATGATTAGCTATGTTATGATAAATATCTTCACTAATTATAGCGTCGTTGTATATCAATAACTTAGAAGCATCACGCTGTGTCAATGGATACTGAGCAATTCGCTCATCCGGCAAATCGTAAGTATAATCTTCTATGCGTAGGTCTTTAGGGTGCATCATTATTTTATTTCCGGTATTGTTATCCCTGTTATTTTTCTATACAGATCTATGGCATACAAATCCGTCATTCCACCTATAAAATCAACAAGGCTCTGTATATCTTCATATCTTTTGTCTTCCCTGAGTGTGAGTGGAAACTGTGGCGAAACTAATCTTATCAACTTCCCAGAGCGGCTATGGTTTGGGTACAATAGTGCATGTACAAACTCTTTGAGGAGCCCACCAATAATATTATAACCTGCTATCTCTATTTCTACTACAGATCTGTAGTTATAAATGTATTTAACAGAAAATTCATTTATAGCATCTATCAACCTAGACTCCCTTTCCGGAAGGCACTTGAGTAAATCTTTCTGAAGCGTTCCACTTAGTAGTTCATCTTCATTTTGCATATATACATCTGCCATCTTCTGAATCATTAACCCTATCCAGCTCGCTCTTATATATTGCACTTTCTGGTTGTCGTCATTGATTTTATCAATCTTCTTTCGAATGTATGCCTGAGAACCAAATGAATCCCCTTCTTCATCAAAAAATGGCAGGAAAAGGCTAATGAATTTTTCCAGAGATACAATATGTAATCTATGCGCATCTTCAAGATCAATGACCCTGTAACAGATATCATCAGCAGCTTCGGTAAGATATACATACGGATGACGAGCAAATACCAAATTATGCCCCTCTATCCTTGGTATCTGTAACGTTTGTGCAATCTCTGTAAAAGTCTTTACCTCTGAATCAAAAAAACCGGATTTCTTCGTAGCAATGAGCCCTGTTTTCTTGTTAAACCCTTCAAGTGACGCACAGGGGTACTTTACAATAGCCGCTAATGTAGGGTAACTCAATCTGTAGCCACCTAACTCAGGCTCATTGTAATTATGAGTAAGCACCCGAAATGCATTTGAGTTCCCTTCAAATTTTTCAAAGTCCATCAATTGATTATCAGAAAGCGTATTGGTAAGCATAGAACGCATTTCCCCTTCCATACCTTTAAAAAAAGTACGTATCGCATCTTCACCGGAATGTCCGAAAGGCGGATTACCAATATCATGACTCAAACAAGCTGATGCAATGACTGATGCCAACTCGTGTTTATAAAATTCCTTAAACTCATCACCTTTGTCGGGGTATTTTGCGGCAATACGTTCACCAACAGCCTTACCTAACGAGCGACCTACGGATGTCACCTCCAGACTATGAGTAAGTCTGTTGTGTACAAATACAGAGCCCGGCAACGGAAAAACCTGTGTCTTATTCTGTAATCTTCTAAAAGCAGATGAAAAAATGATACGATCATAATCGCGCTGAAACGGATTACGAACAGGATCGTATTTTCTGTCCTTTTCTCCCTTATCTCCTGTGCGCCGGTCTGTATATAACGTCTCCCACTTCATACTGTAAAGATGCGACAATGCAGCCAATAATGAAAAACAGGCGTTTAGGGAAAGTTAAATTGAACGATAATTTACCGGTAAGTAAATTAGAAAGACACAAACAACACCTGAAAAAAGTAAAAATAATTCTATATTTAATTACATTTATCCACACAAAACGTAAAATCTATGTATTCCCGTATGTCCAGAGGTTGGCAGATCGCCATCAATGCACTTAAGGTGCTTGGCGCCAACAAACAGCTCATTATATTCCCCATCCTATCCGGCCTTACCATCCTTATGGTTATCAGCTCTTTTTTTTTCGGGATAACATTTACCAAAGGCTTTGCGGGTATTGACGAACAAAATACTGTAACCATTTATGGGCTTATTTTTTTATTCTACATGGTATCTTATTTTATCGTCGTGTTTTTCAATATGGCTTTGATACATTGTACTACATTATACTTCAAGGGAGAAGAGGCTTCAATAAGCAAGGGCATCAACTTTAGTTTCAGCCGTATTTGGCTCATCTTCTCGTGGGCGGTTTTTGCAGCAACAATAGGCACTTTACTGAAGATTCTTCAAGACAATCTGGGCCAAATAGGAAAATTTGTGATTAGTATCCTTGGTTTTGCATGGAGTGCTGCAACTTTCTTTGCGGTGCCGGTAATTGCGTATGAAAAGCTTATGCCTCTAGACGCCACTAAACGTAGCTTTACCATATTGAAAGAGAAATGGGGGCAGAGTGTTGTTGCTAATTTCAGTTTCGGGTTACTTACCTTGTTGGCCTTTTTAGTATTGGGCATTGCAGCTATTGCAGTATCTGAATTAATCAACATGGAATTAGGCATTGCCTTGTTTGCGGTAGGAGTCGGCATTATTGCTATTATCACAAGTGCCATTAAAACTATCATCATCAGTGCTGCTTACCACAATATTGATAACAATATGGATATTCACTTCAATCGTCAACTTTTAGATGGTTTGTTTGTTGAAAAATAAATAAAATTCAATACTCATTTCCGGGTGTTACACTGAATGTAAAATTCAGTTTAACACCCGGTTTCATTTCCACACCACGCGCTTTTCTTGTAACTTGCATACAAATAGCCATCAATGCACGATCACAACCATGATCATAGTCACGGAGGACACCATCACCACCACGAGGTTACTGCTGCCGATGCTGCAAGCAAGGCATTTATTGTTGGCATAATTCTCAATGGTATCTATGTGATAGTGCAGGTAATCATGGGTTTTACCACTCATTCCATGGCTTTGCTATCCGATGCTGGTCACAACTTGGGCGATGTTGCCAGTCTTGTTCTTTCATTACTTGCCTTCAGATTAGCTCGAGCCAAACCATCAGAAAAGTTCACTTACGGATACAAAAAAACAACCATACTCGCAGCACTTACTAATGCTGTAATTCTTCTGCTATCTGTGGGTATGCTCGGTTATGAATCTATCAGACATTTGTTTCATCCACACCCGGTTGCAGGCAATACAGTAGCCCTCGTAGCTGGTATTGGCATAGTCATCAATTTTGCTTCTGCTTTACTATTTTTTAAGAATAAAGATCACGATCTCAACACAAAAGGCGCTTATTTGCATCTTATGAGTGACGCACTTGTATCACTTGGGGTAGTTGTTGCAGGTATTATAATGCAATACATGCATTGGTTCTGGTTAGATAGTGTAGTAAGTATAGGAATTCTTTTAGTCATTCTCGGAGGTACATGGTCATTGCTGACAGGCAGCCTACGCATGTCGCTCGACGCAGTACCTGACAGTATTAATAAAGAAAATATAGTAGCAGCTGTACTCCAGATAAACGGAGTAGAGCAAATGCACCACATTCACATTTGGGCAATGAGCACCACACAAAATGCGCTCACAACACATCTAGTATTAAGTGATAATTTATCATTTGATGAGAAGTTGAAATTGATACACCATATCAAACATGAGCTACTCCATCTCAACATTCATCATGCAACAATAGAACTGGAATCTAACCTACTTCCCTGCCACAACGAAGACTGCTAAATAAAAAAGCAGGATGTATAAACACCCTGCTCCATTTCATCTAAACAATTACTACGTTTAGAGTGTAGCCATATCTATCACGAAACGATACTTCACATCGCCTTTTAACATACGCTCATAAGCAACATTTATATCCGCCATTTTAATGACTTCAACATCTGAAACAATGTTGTGTTCCGCACAATAGTCCAACATTTCCTGTGTTTCCGGCAAGCCACCTATAAGTGACCCCGCGAGACTTCTGCGACCGCCTATGAGGCTGAAGGCCATAATCTGAGATGGCGTTGGCGGCGCACCTACGCATATCATAACACCATCCACATCGAGCATAGAAAGATATGTATTGTAATCATGCTCAGCAGATACACTATCAATAATAAAATCAAAATATCCGGCTAATGCCTTCATCTGCTCAGGGTCTTTTGTCAAAGCAAATTTCTGAGCACCTAATCTGTAAGCATCCTGTTCTTTGTTTGGCGATGTGCTTAATAAAGTAACCTCTGCACCAAATGACGCTGCCAGCTTCACTGCCATGTGACCTAAACCACCCAAACCAACAACACCTACTTTATGACCCTTGCCTACTTTCCAATGACGTAAAGGTGAATATGTGGTTATTCCTGCACACAATAATGGTGCTACTGCCTCCAAAGGCAATTTATCAGATATACGTAATGCGAAGCTCTCATCTACCACTATACGGTTAGAGTAACCACCATAGGTAATACCACCTGTATGTTTATCCTTACTGTTGTAAGTACCTGTAGAACCATTCTTGCAAAACTGCTCTAAACCTCTCTTACAGTTTACACACTCACGACAAGAATCTACAAGACAGCCTACACCTGCAAGATCGCCAATTTTAAATTTCTTTACATGGTCTCCTACAGCAGTAATGCGACCAACAATTTCATGACCCGGCACTACGGGGTATGTAGTACGCTGCCATTCGTTACGGGCAACATGCAAATCTGAGTGACATACACCACAATACAATATCTCTATCTGCACATCATGTACAGTTAATTCCCTACGCTCAAAACTAAATGGCGCAATATCTTCTGTTGCCGATGGCGCCGCATATCCTTTAGCTGCAATCATTGTGTAAATATTTTAATGTTTGAATTAAATTCTCGTTATCAAAATTAGGTGTTGGTACTTATTTCTACCCAATATGCCATTGTTAAATTTGTGCTTTAAAATCTGCGTATTTTTTACTAATATTGGTAGTGATATAAATTATGCCATAATGACATCAGTAGCACCAATTGCAGATAAATATCTTTTTTCTAATGGAATGGCAATTCCGTTTACCCCACAGTACTTTGAAAGAATACAACCAACCGATGCTACTGATACAGCAACTATGATTAGTCGGTTTAAGAATGAGGGCTATATTCATCTGCCGGGTTTTCTTTCAGAAAAAGAGGTACTCGATGTTCGTGAAGCATACTTCAAAATGTTTGAAGCCGTTATCCTTAAAAAGGGCACAACTCCCAGAGAGGGTATATTTTCCGGCACATTTCAATTCTCCCCATACCGTCATGGATTGCCTGACCATCCGGCATCAACATTTGTTCAATCAGAAGTTTTTACTCATTTTACCAGAAACGAAAAACTACGTAAGCTTTCGGAAAGCATCATGGGTGAAGAACTATCACTCTTACAAAGAATACCAATAAGGCATTTTTATAATAATACCGGCGTTGCTTCTTGTGCTCATGCCGACTTTACCTACCTAGACAGGGGCACTCAACGTTTAATATCTATATGGATTCCTTTAGGCGATGTTTCACTGGATACCGGTGGTATCATTTACCTCAAAGATTCGAATAATGTAGACCAAGATAGCCTGAGAACACAACTCAACCGAAATAAGAAACCCGAGAAAGACCAACGCCCGATAACTGCTGACCTGAAAGCCATTGCTGATGCAACGGGTAAGCCGTGGATGTATACCGACTTCAAAGCCGGAGATATTATCCTACACAGCCCATTCATTATCCATGGCACACTCGATTGCAATATGGAAACAATGCGTCTATCTACAGATATTCGCTACGCCAGCGTTAAAGAAGAGCATGACCCACGTTGGTCGGCACACTGGCGGGCAGATGATGGCTATTGATTCAGAAAAGGCTACAATACGATCCTTTCGTACCAGTTATTACCTAGCGAACGCCATTTCTGTTGGTATTCCGCAGTTATAAATTTTGCATCAGCAAAGTGAATCAAATCAGGACGACTTTCTTTATAAATTGTTTTTACAAACACATTGCCCGCAGCGTCTACCTTCAAAAAGGTAACATCACAGCTACTCGCCTTTATCGCCATTTGTGCACATAGCACCGTATCAATAACACAACTTCCTTTTATAAATACCTTATCTCTACCTGCTTGTTTTACAGCACCCTTGCTGTGATCTACCACCACCTGATATGCATATTTACATATCGCAGTATCTTGACGGGTATCTACCATCAGCATTACCGCATCACGGTCCTGATCCCAGGATCGTAATACAGCCTCATAATTACGGAACTGATCGAAATTTTCTGCGCCGTGCTTAGCGATAAAGTTTTTATTGAGCGTTATTCTGAACGTGTCATCATTGCCACAACCCACCACAACCAATAATAAAATAATCACCGGCAAGCTAGTCAACACCTGTTTTATCATCTTCAACATCATTTGAGCAAAGAAATTTTATGCCCTAAAAGTACAAACATTGCCTAAGACCTCGCAAGAACGGGAAGAAGGTTGTTATTATCAGGTAACCAAACTCATTATTGCCCCTCAAATAGTTAAATATTGCTTTATGCAATTCCACTATTTACCTCATTTATCCTATCACTCGTACATTTGTATCATGTCATTTTTCAAAACTGGGAAACCTTTCATCATTGCCGGTCCTTGTAGCGCAGAAACCCGCGAACAAGTATTGCTAACTGCTTCACAATTAGCACCATTGGGCATAAATATGTTCAGAGCAGGTGTGTGGAAGCCTCGCACCCGCCCTGGCTCTTTTGAAGGTAATGGCGAGCAAGCATTACAATGGTTACAGGAAACCAAACAATTATATAATTTAAAATTCACAATAGAGGTAGCGGAACCGGAGCATATAGAACTGGCACTGAAATATGGTGCTGACGCACTATGGATTGGCGCACGCACTACCGTTAACCCATTTCACGTGCAACGCCTCGCTGATACCCTGAAGGGGACGGGCATACCAGTAATGGTTAAAAATCCGGTTAACCCCGATGTAGATTTATGGGTTGGTGCAATTGAGCGGTTTGAGGCAGCAGGGCTTACCGAGGTAGCAGCTATACACCGCGGATTTTCCGGTTACAGTTCGGCAGTTGGTTACCGAAACCAACCCAACTGGCCTATACCTATAGAACTAAAAAGACGCAGGCCTGAGCTGACCATTGTATGCGACCCAAGCCATATCAGCGGCAAGCGCAACCGAATTGCCGAAGTAGCTCAAAAGGCACTTGATATGCATTTCGATGGGTTAATGATAGAAACTCACCCTAGCCCCGATGATGCATGGACAGATGCTAAACAGCAGATTACACCGGCTCAACTAAGCGAAATTCTGAAAAAACTGATTGTTAGAGACGAGTTCACTAACGACATGGACACACAAGTGCAGTTAGAATACATCCGCCAACTGATGGATGCCGTAGACGCTGAGATAATTGATCTGATTGCTAAACGTATGGAACTCAGTGAAAAGGTAGGAGAGGTGAAGAAGCAAGCAAATATGACCGCTTATCAGCCATCGCGTTGGAGGGAGATTGTAGAGACCACCTCTGAACGTTGTGATGTAAGCGGACTTGATAAAGATTTTATCGTAGATCTCTACGAAAAGATACACCACGAAAGCATTAAACGTCAATTATATATATTGGGTAATGCACAGATAGAAATAAAAAAGTAAATTTACCCACTAAACTAATATCAATTGGCGCTCAAACAGCACACCGATCATAAAGTACGTTTCGATCAGCAGGTAGACAATTCCCTTTCTTATGTTATGCCTTTTATAGAGCAGACTAAACCCATTACTAAAGGAATGAATGTTCTGGAAGTAGGTACTGGTGAAGGTGGTGTACTGAAACCTTTTGCAGATAAAGGTGCGTTTTGCGTAGGTGTAGATCTTAATGAAGACCGTATAGTTTTGGCTAACGAATTTCTTGAAGAGTATGTGACTGCCGGCAAAATCGAATTCTTATTCGAGAATATTTATGATGCGCCTTTCGTTAAACGCTTCACAGGCTTTTTCGATGTCATAATGCTCAAAGACGTAATAGAACATGTTCCGGAGCAAGAAAAATTCATTGCACATCTAATAACATTCCTAAAACCCGGCGGCCAAATATTTTTCGGATTCCCTCCTTGGTATATGCCTTTTGGTGGACATCAGCAGGTATGCCGCACTAAGTGGGCCAGTAAAATCCCATACTACCACATACTCCCTACATTTATTTATAAGCCACTCCTTAAAATGGCCGGTGAGCATCCCTTTGTCATTCGTGAATTATTGGAGATTAAAGACACACAAATCACTATTGAGCGTTTCGAACGCATAGTAAAAAAATGTGGTCTTAAAATTCTTAAAAAAGAACATTATCTCATTAACCCCATATATAAATACAAATTTGGTCTGAAGCCCCGTGTTCAGTTTGCACCCATAACATGGATTCCATTCTTTCGCAACTTTCTTACCACTTGTGTATATTACACTGTAGGATAATATCAATTCACATTAACATAGCTCATTTATGAAAAAAAGTATTGTTGCCTTTGCACTAACCTTGCTCTTTATTGCCAGTGCAACAGCCGGAGAAGTAAACTATTACAACAAGTCTTGGGCAGACGTTGTTGCAAAAGCGAAGGCAGAGCATAAATACATTTTCATAGATTGCTACACTAGCTGGTGCGGATGGTGTAAAATAATGGATGCACAAACCATGACTGACTCTACTGTCTACAGCACACTCAATGACAAGTTCATTGCCGTAAAAATGGACATGGAACATGGTGAAGGCATAAAGCTGGCTATGAAGTATCATATTAGCGGTTATCCATCATTCATGTATTTTAACCCTTCGGGCGAATATGTATATCAGTCAACCGGCTATATGGTTGCAACAGATTTTATCAAAGAACTGATTAATGCACAAGATAAGAGTAAACAACTTTCTGCACCGGGCTACACCGCATCTATAGACTTAGACTACCCTGAATTTTTCAAAAATTTATTTACTAGCGACCGTAAAAAAAATAATCCAAAAACTGAAGAAGTAACTACTTATCTCGATAAACAAAGTAATCTTTATTCTGAGGTCAATTGGGCAATTATTGCCCGCCTTAAAATGAACGAAAAGTATACCAAGTTCTTTTTAAACAATCTTCACAAGTATGATAGTCTTTATGGCCATACTTCTGTTAGTGATAAAGTATCAGCTATTATTTCCGGAGATGTCAGTGAGGCGGCAAAAGCAAAAGACGAAAAGAAATTCAGAACTGCACTGTTATTAGCAGACAAATATGCTTCATATCTACCCGAAGATGCAAAAACTGACCTTGGCATTATGTTTTACCAACAAACAGAAAACTGGCCAAAGTTGGTAACAGAAATCAATAACATGATTAGCAAAAAAGGATATGAAAATGCAGATTTCATCAACTCTGTAAGCTGGGCTATTTACGAAAAGTGTGATGATAAAAAATCATTACAACAAGCTACTGAGTGGATGAAACATATCAACTCCAGTAACCCTAAATATGCCAACATGGATACTTATGCAGCATTACTTTATAAAGCAGGGCAACCCGTTGAGGCAAAAGCAGTGGCAGAAAAAGCAATAGAACTCGGCAAAAAAGAAGGCGAGAATACCGAAGCAACAGAAACACTGCTTAAAAAGATAACTACGAACACTAAATAAGATTTTTCAACACACTTTATTAAATGATAAACGCCCGGTGATGCCGGGCGTTTATCATTTATACTTAGACTGAAATCAATCAACAATTACTGCACCATCTTCTTTGGCTTTGTATGCTTTTACCTGCTCAAGTGCATCAGGCACAACATCACTGATTATGGTGATGAAGCTATCCTTTACTGCATTGTTCATAGCAAATTCAATGGCTTCTGCTTCTTTTTTGATAACCGTAATCTTCTTTGCAGGATCTACAGAATAAATACCCTTGGTCATCAACGCTATAATTTCTTCTTCCGTACGACCGCGCAGGTGTTTATCTTGCCTGATGATAATCTCATCAAATATCTGTCCGGCAACCTCTCCCAATGACACCAGATCTTCGTCTCTTCTATCACCTACACCTGCTATTACACCCACCTTAACAGATGCATTCACAGAATGTAAGAACTTACCTATTGCCTTCAGACCATGCGTATTGTGCGCATAGTCGAGCATAACAGAGTAATTACGGAAATGGAACATATTCATACGTCCCGGTGTTTGTGCAGGAGATGGTACAAATGTCTGTAACGCCTGACGTATATCTTCTGTTTTAAAGTCCTGAACATACACGGCAAGTGTTGCGGCAAGTACATTGGCGATATTGAACTCCGCCATACCCGAGAACGTAAGCGGAATATTAGTCACCTTCTCTACACGTATTTTCCAACCACCCTTTAATATGGTTACATAACCATGCTCGTAGATAGCAGCCAAACCACCCTTTGCGCAATGCTTTACAATGCGCGGATTATCTTCATGCAAAGAGAAATAAGCTACCTTGCAGTTAAGCTCTTTATGCATTGCATAAACCAAATCATCATCAGCATTTAATATAGCATACCCATTAGGGAAAACCGTATTTGCAGCAACCGCCTTAACTCTTGCTAATTTTTCAATAGTATCAATACCTCCGAGACCCAAATGATCTTCAGCAACATTGGTAACTACAGCTACGTCACAATTATGAAAACCTAATCCTGCACGTAGTATACCTCCTCTGGCACATTCAAGTACTGCATAATCAACTGTAGGGTCACGTAACACAAACTCTGCAGAAACAGGGCCTGTACAATCGCCACGCATCATTATCTGATTTTGGATATACACACCGTCGGTAGTGGTATAGCCTACCTTATAACCCATTTGTTTCACAATATGTGCAATAAGGCGAGTAGTAGTTGTCTTACCATTAGTGCCGGAAACAGCCACTATAGGAATACGTGCACTTGTGCCCGGAGGATAAAGCATATCAATTACCGGTTCTGCAACATTCCTTGGCAAACCGTCTGTAGGATCAAGGTGCATTCGGAATCCCGGAGCGGCATTAACCTCAAGTACAGCACCACCATTTTCTGCAAGTGGCGTAGAAAGATCTTCTGCCATGATATCTATACCGCAGATATTTAAGCCAATAATACGTGCAATACGCTCACACATGAATACATTGGTAGGGTGTACATAATCAGTAACATCTGTAGCGGTACCACCGGTGCTAAGGTTAGCAGTTGGCTTCAACCACATTTCCTCCTTATCTGCCAAAACAGTATCGAGCGTGTAGCCTTT